>NZ_DBNHSF010000087.1:0-17630 GCF_057143545.1 Candidatus Andeanibacterium sp. | reverse complement strand
GCGACCCGCGTGCCCATCGAAACCGCCGCGAAAATCGTCAGCGGGAAGATCGTGAGCGCCAGCACCAGCGAAGTCACCCGCATCAGCACATTGGTCGTCATTTCGGTATCGTCGTCGCGCACGATCGCGTTGGTGAGGACGAAGGCCCCGACCGCGCAGGCAAGCAGCAGCGGCGTTGCGCTGCGGGTTGCCTCCCACAGCACTTCGGGGCCCGACACCACCATCGCAAGCAGGAACACGACCAGCCCCAGAGCCAGCGGCACCGCGAGCAGCGAGAGCACCAGCTGCACCACCGAGAACAACGTGTGCAGGATGCCGAGCTTGTTCCTCAGCACGCCGAGCGCCCCGCCGAAGGCCGCGCCCGACAGCATCCAGCCGAACCAGCCCTCCTCGATCAGATCCATCAGGAAATCGATCTTGAGGAGCTGGAACAAGCTGGCGAGCAGCAGCGTCATCAGCCAGGTCAGCCCGACAAAGGCGAGGCTCCCGGCGGCGCTCACCGCATCGGTCCAGACGTGGAAATGGATGTCGCGATAGGGTGTGCTGAAGCGCAGCCGATGGAAGCCGGCCTGGAACAGCGGCAGCGCGATCACCGTCGCGACGACGCCCGCGGCAAAGCCGTATTGCTCGTCGGCGAAACGATCCTGCACACTCACCGCGCGCCAGGCGAGCCCGGCCATGACGAGGCCGGCCACGACCGCAAAGATCGCGACTTCCTTCCAGCGCTCGCGCTCAAGCGCCATCGCCGCGCTGAGCGGCCCGAAGAACAGGAAGGCGGCAGCGGCCATCTGCCACGGGACATCGTCATTCCCGTCGGTGACGAGCCAGATCAGCAGCCCGGCAGAGCCGAGCATTGCCGCCAGAATCCACGGGCGCTCGGCCCACTCTCCCCCGCTGCCCGTTGGTTCGGGCGCGATTCGTTCTTCGCTCATCGGGCAAGGATCGGCCCAAACGGGCCGCGCCGCAAGTGGTTCAAATTGTGCTTATTGTGCAGGCGCTTCGGCTGCTTCGCCGTCCTGCGCGGCCTGCTGCAGTTCGACCATCTGGCGGATCGTCGCAACGCGCCGGTCCATGTCCTCGCGGCTCATGAAATCGACCAGTTCGATCTCGAATACGAGGTCGGCATTGGGCGGAATGGGCGATCCCGGGGCAGGGTTGGCGCCATAGGCCTTGTCCGCCGGAATATGGAGTTCGTATTTCCCGCCCTTCTGCATCCTGGTCAGCCCTTCGATGAAGCCGGGGATGATCTGGCCATCCTCCAGCAGCATCGGCGTGCCTTCGGGCAGGATGCCGGGCACGGGGACCGGGAACGGCTGGCTCTGTTCGAACACGGTCCCGTCGGCCAGCTTGCCTGTGTAATTGACGAACACGACGTCGCCGACCGACGGGCTTTCGCCCATTCCTTCGGTGGTGGTCGTGATCGAAACGCCCTTGGGCACCGTGACATAGGCCATCAGCGCACCAGCCAGGATCACCACCACGATCGCCAGCCACAGCTTGGTGAGCGAACCCTTCTTCAGCGGTTGCAGCGGGACGCGGGTGACTTCGGCCATTTCGGGTTCCTTGGAGGCTTCGACAAACGAAAAGCGCGGGAATTGCTTCCCGCGCCTTTGGCTTAATGCTGTGAACTAGGCAAGAACTGGTTAGCCGTCGCGCTCGACCCGCTTGCGTTCGAGCTTGCGCGCGCGGCGGACCGCGGCGGCCTTTTCGCGCGCGCGCTTCTCGCTTGGCTTCTCGTAATGGCGGCGCAGCTTCATTTCGCGATACACTCCTTCGCGCTGCAGCTTCTTCTTGAGCGCACGAAGGGCCTGGTCGACATTGTTATCGCGAACGATGATCTGCATAAAATCCAACACCTCACAGCAACCGGCGAAACCCCGCAAAACGGCGGGTTACACCGCAAAAACTAACGAAAATTGCGCCGAATCCCTTGACGGACCGGCTCGACTGGGGCCGCACCTAGCCAAATGACGGGGCAAAAGCAAGGGTTTCGGGGCTTCTCGCAGACAGGCGCTCACCGCTCGCGCAAATTCACAATTTGCTTGATTTGTACAATAATTAGTACAAAAAGCATCCCGAAAGGATCGAACAATGGAAGTGATCTCATATTCGGATGCCCGCGCGAACCTGAAGAAGCTTATGGACCGCGTGGTCGGCGACCGGACGCATGTCGTCGTGACCCGCCAGAAGTCCGAATCCGTGGTGATGGTCTCGCTCGATGACTGGAACGCCATGGAAGAGACCCTGCATCTCCTATCCAACCAGAAGAATGCCGAGCGCCTGCGTGATTCAATCCGCCAACTCGATCGAGGCCAGGGTTCGGAGCGTGAGCTCGCCAAGCCGTGAAAATCGTCTTTTCGGACAATGCCTGGGAAGATTACCAGCATTGGCTCGGCGCAGATCCGAAGATCCTCAAGCGGCTCAATGATTTGATCGAAGAATGTCGGCGTACGCCGTTCAAGGGCACGGGCAAGCCCGAACCGCTCAAGGGCGACCTCAAGGGCTGGTGGTCCCGCAGAGTGACCCAGGAAGACAGGATGGTTTACAGGGTGGCAGGCAAAGGCGCTGACCAGCAATTGGAAATTGCGCAGTGCCGCTACCACTACTGATCGTCCAACCGCCCTTCCCCCCTGCCCCGCGCGCGGCTAAGGCGCAGCCATGAGCGCAACCTCCCCCCTTGCCGCAACCGCCTATGTCGCGCTGGGCGGCGGCGCGGGCGCGGTCCTGCGCCACCAGGTCGGCCGAATGCTGACCCTGTGGCTCGGCCCCAACACGGTTACTGCTTTCCCGTGGGCGACGCTGAGCGTGAACGTGCTCGGCAGCCTCGCGATGGGCCTGCTTGCCGGGTGGCTGGCGCGGCATGGCAGCGGCGGCGATCACTGGCGGTTGCTGCTCGGCGTCGGCCTGCTCGGCGGGTTCACCACCTTTTCCGCCTTCAGCCTCGAACTAATGCTGCTGATCGAGCGCGGCCAACCGGCGCTGGCGACCACCTATGCCGGCGTTTCGGTGCTCGCGGGGCTCGCCGCGCTCTATCTCGGCCTAATCATTATGCGGCTCGCCGGATGAGCCTTGACGTCCGCCAGTTCACTGTCGGGCCCGACGATGACGGAGTAAGGCTCGACCGCTGGTTCAAGCGCAATCTGCCGCAGGTCGGCTTCGGCACGGTTTCGCGCTGGGCGCGGACCGGCCAGATCCGGGTCGACGGCAAGCGCGCCAAGGTGGAAGACAGGCTGAGCGCGGGCCAGCAATTGCGGGTTCCGCCGGGCGGCGAGGACAGCGCAAGGAAACCGCGCCAGCGGCGCGAACTGTCTCCCGAAGAGATCGCGGCAGCGCGAGCCATGGTCATCATGCAGGACGAGGCCGCGATCGTGCTCAACAAGCCGCCCGGCCTCGCGACCCAGGGCGGGACCAGGACCTTCAACCATGTCGACGGGCTGCTCGACGCGTTTGCTCCCCCAAATTCACAAGGGGGTGAGGACGATCCCCGCCCGCGCCTCGTCCACCGGCTCGACAAGGATACCAGCGGCGTGCTGCTGGTCGCCCGCACGCCCGGCAGCGCGGCGTTCTTTTCGAAGCGCTTTGCGGGCCGCTCGGCAAAGAAGATCTACTGGGCGCTGGTCACCGGCGTGCCCGACGTCATCGCAGGCACGATCGACGCGCCGATCGCCAAGCAGCCCGGCACCGGCGGCGAGAAGATGCATGTCGACGAGGAGCGCGGCCAACCGGCCAGGACCCGCTATCGCGTGGTCGACCGCGCGGGCAAGCGCGCCTGCTGGATCGAGCTCCAGCCGCTCACCGGGCGGACCCACCAGCTGCGCGTCCACCTCGCCGCGATCGGCCATCCGATCATGGGCGACGGCAAATATGGCGGGCAGGATGCCTATCTCCCGGGCAGCGGGATCAGCCGCAAGATGCACCTCCATGCGCGGCGGCTGATCATCGACCATCCCGACGGGAAGAAGCTCGATGTGACGGCGGACCTGCCCGAGCATTTCGCGGCGAGCATGGAACAGCTCGGCTTCGATCCGGCGCAGAGCGCTGCCGCGCCGATCGAAGACGAGGCCCCGCCAAAATCGCGCGAGGACAAGAAGCAGGCTGCCCGCGCCCATGCCAAGCAATATCGCAAGGAGCGGCGCGGCGAGCGCAAGCGGCGGGGCGCGTCTGCCAGGCCTGAGCGGGGGAAAAGATGAGTTTGCGGCGGGTCCTCCCCTGGAAGGGGAGGTGGCAGCCCGCAGGGCTGACGGAGGGGTGTAACCGCCGGCGGGGACACCCCTCCACCACCGGGCTTCGCCCGGCGGTCCCCCTCCCCCGCAGTGGGAGGATCGGTGCATGACCATTCGCCTCGCCGTGTTCGATTGCGACGGGACGCTGGTCGATGGCCAGTCGGCGGTGTGCGAGGCGATGGAGGCGGCCTTCGCCGGCACCGGCCTGCCCCTGCCCCAGCGCAGCGCGGTCCGCCGGATCGTCGGCCTGAGCCTGCCGGTGGCGATCCGGTCGCTCGCACCCGAAGCGGAGGACGAGCGCATCGCCCATGCGGTCGAAGCCTACAAGGCGGCCTTCTTCGCTGCGCGCCAGGAAGGAAGGGTGCACGAGCCGCTGTTCGAAGGGGTTGCCGACCTTCTCGGCACGCTCCACCGCGCCGGCTGGCGGCTGGGCGTGGCGACCGGCAAGTCCGAACGGGGCTTGAAGACCGTGCTGTCGAACCATGGCCTCGTGGACCTGTTCTGCACGCTCCAGACCGCCGACCGGCATCCCTCGAAGCCGCATCCCTCGATGCTGGAGGCGGCGCTTGCCGAAGCGCTCGCCCGGCCCGAACATGCCGTGATGATCGGCGATACCGCCTATGACATCGAAATGGCGAGAAGCGCAGGCGTTCGGGCAATCGGGGTCGCCTGGGGCTATCATGCGCCAGAGGAGCTGCTGGACGCGGGCGCAGATGCAGTCGCAGTGAGCGCTGCACAATTGGGAGAGCTGCTGGCATGAACGAGGGCGACAAGCTCGCGCGCAACCGCTTCTGGGTCCTCAACGCGGTGCGGCTCTCCGGGCTGTCGCTCGTCCTGCTCGGCATTGCAGTCCAATATGGCCGGCTGGAGGCGCCGCAATGGGTCGCCTATGCGCTGGTCGTGACCGGCTTTGTCGAGTTCTTCTTCCTGCCCAACGTGATTGCGAAGAGCTGGCGGACAAAAGACCGGTGAAACGCTTCTACAAGGACGTATCGATCGAGCCCGTTACCGGCGGCTGGCAGGTCATGCTCGATGGGCGAGGAATCAAGACCCAGCAGGGAAACCTCCAGATCGTCCCGAGCGAGGTCCTCGCCGAGGCGCTGGCCGAGGAATGGCGAGGCCAGGGCGAGCAGATCGATCCCAACACCCTCAAGCTGCGCGACCACGCTGATTATGCGATCGATGTCGTCGCTCCCGATCCGGCATCCGTGATCGCATCCATGCTGCCCTATGCCGAGACCGATACGCTCTGCTATCGCGCCGATCCCGACGAGCCGCTGTTCCTGCGCCAGCTGGAATTGTGGGAGCCGCTGCTGGCCCGCGCAGAACAGCGGCTGGGCCTCAAATTCGAGCGGGTCAGCGGGATTGTCCATCGCCACCAACGCCCCGAAACGCTTGCTGCACTGAAATCCGGGCTCGAAACGCGCGATCCCTTCACACTTGCGGCGCTGCAAGCGCTGACCTCGCTATCCGCTTCGCTGGTGATCGGTCTCGAAGCGCTGGAAGATGACGCCGAGGCGGAGGCCTTGTGGCAAGCGGCGAATTGCGAGGAAGACTGGCAGGCCGAGCAATGGGGCTGGGAAAGGAGCGCGGAAACCCGCCGTGCCGCGCGATTTGCCGACTTTTCCCGCGCAATCGAGTTTGCGCGCCTTGCACGCCGCACCTCACAGTAAACGCTCCGTTTACCCTCGCCTGCTAGTCCGCTCGGCAAAGGGGGCGGGATATGTCACAGGACAGGCGCACGGCCGAGCGTGTTCCGATCGTACTCAATGCGGTCTGCCGCCGCGAAGGCGAAAGCTGGAAGGCGCTCATCAGCAACGTCTCGGAAGGCGGATGCTGCCTCGAATTGCCGTGGAAGGTGCTCGACCGCGGCGACCGGATCGCGCTCGAGCTCGACGAACACCTCGTCCTTCCCGCGACGGTCGCGTGGGCCGGAACAAAGCGCGCGGGGCTGGCTTTCTCCAGCCCGCTGTTCGGCGCGATGATCACCGAATATGCGCGGCAAGCCAGGAAGGCCGCCGCCTAGCTGTCAGATAAAGTCCGCCACCGGCATGGAGCCGCCCTGGCAAGGCCAGCGCTCAGTCTTCGCGCCGCGCAAGGAACTGGCGGATCTGCGCCACCACCGTCGGCCAAGCGGGCTCGTCCGCCAGCACCAGGTGATTGGGGCTGTCGAGCGCGACAAACTTCGCGCCGGGAATATGCCGCGCAAGCATCCGCCCGGCCTCGAACGGGATCACCTCGTCGCCCCGGCAATGCATGACGAGCGTCGGCACCTGCACCTTGCGCAACAAATGGCGTACATCGATCTGGCTGAGCACCCGCTGGAGCCGCTGGGCGCCCGCGGGCGAAGCGGATATCCGCTGCAGCTCGTTGAACCAGTTCGCCTGTTCCTCGGTCGCATGGGGGAAATAGAGCGAGGTGAACATCTGCCGGAAGGCCGGGTTGTCCCTGCCCCAGCCGACTCCGGTGAGCGTGACCATCGCTTCGCGCCGGGCGATCTCTTCGGGATCGTTGCGCCTGGCCCAGCCCTGGGAGTAGCCGCCATAGAGCACCAGCCGCCGGACCCGCTCGGGAAATTTCACGGCATAGGCGATCGAAACCGCGCAGCCCTGCGAGATTCCGAGCAGGTCGAAGCGCTCGAAGCCGGCGGCATCGACTACCGTCTCGAGATCCTCGACAAAGGCCTCGAACGACATGCGTTCGACGTTCCAGTCGGACAGGCCGTTACCGCGCTCATCATAGCGCAGCAATGTTCGCTCTTCGGAAAGTTGGGCGATCCAGTGCCGCCAGATCGGGCTCTCCCATTCGAATTCGAGGTGGTTGAGCCAGTTGGCGGTCTTGACCAGCGGCGGGCCCTTGCCGACCAGGCTGTAGGCCAGGCCGGTGCCGTCGGGCGCGGTGCAGAATTCGACCTGCTGCTGGACCGGCGGAGTCGAGGGTGAAGCGGCAACTCGTGGCGAGGCAACAGGGCGGGACATGCTCAGCGATGGGGGAACGGGGATGTCGGCCGATTCCAGTCCGCGTTTCGCGAGCGTGCGCTGGGCCTCGGCTTCCTCCTCGCGTCCGCACTTGACGAGCAGGTCGATCAGGGTCTCCCATGCCTGCTCGTCGAGCGGGTCGTCCTCGACCAGTTGCCTGGCGTAAGGCAGCGCCCGCTCGGGCTGGCCGGCCAGCGCCGCCACCAGCCGCAAGCAGATCCCGCTCTGCATCCGGCGGACGTCCTCGCGCTGTGCGACCAGCCAGCTGTCGAATTCCTCGCAGCCCCGCAAGTCGAGCCCGGGGGCGAATTCGCCGCGAATCGCTGCAGCCTGCTCGAGCAGGGCGATGTCGTCGCAGTCCGCCGCCGCTGCCAGCCGGTCGAGGTCGATACTGGTCTCGACGGGATCGAACCGCACACCGTCGCGATCGGCCTTGAGACGAACCGCATCCTCTTCATCGACGACCTGGCGCAGCTTGCTGAGGCTCCAGCGCAGCGCCCCCTTGGGGTCGTCGGGCACGTTCCAGAACAGGGCGCAGAGCCGTTCGCGGCGGTGCGCGCGGCGGGTGACGGCCAGATAGGCGAGCAGCGCGCGCGTCTTCTTCGAGGCCGGCAGCCCTATCGCCCGGCCATCCTGCTTGACGATCACGTCGCCGATAAATTGCAGTTCGAGCGCCGCCCCCTCCTCCTTCGACTGCGCGAGAGCGTGGAAATTATGGGCATGCTGCGCCCGCGTCAAATTCATCGCCGCCTCAAGGCGAGTGCGCCGGAGATTGAACAGCCCGCGATCCGCGGCTTGAAGCTCGGTGCGGTCTGGATACCCGGCCGTCGTGCCGTCATGCGCGATCGTTCCCAATGGAGTCGCGGCGCCAACTGGCAGGGGCTGTCCCGAACACCTTCTTGAAGGCCCGCGAAAACGAAGCTTCGGACTCGTAACCGACCGAATGGGCGATTTGTGCGAGCGAAGCACTGCTGTTGCACAATTCCTGCGCGGCGACCTGCATCCGCCAATGCGCCAGGTAATGGATCGGCGCCATGCCGATCAGCCGACTGAAGCGGTCGGCAAGGGCGGAACGCGAAAGGCCCACGGCCGCAGCAAGGCTGTCATTGGACCAGTCGCGCGCGACATCGGCGTGGAACAACGCCAGCGCCCGCGCCACATATTGGTCGCCGAGCCCTGCGAGCCATCCTGTCTGGCCTTCGGGCAACGCCTCTGCGTAGCGGCGCACCGCTTCGACGAAGAGCAGTTCGGACAGCTTGCCGAGTACGGCTGTCGAGCCCGGCCGCCCAGTGGCGACTTCGTCGGCGGCGAATTTGAAGGTCGAGCGAATCCATTCGTCGCCGCCCCCAGGGTCGCCGTCGAGCACAAGCATTCGAGGCAACGTCGAAAGCACTGGATTCATCTCGGCATGGTCACACCCGAGAAATCCGCACACCAGCCGCACATTCTCGCCACCTCCGCCATGCCTGATCGAGAACAGGCCCTGATCGGATGGCGGACTTATGATCTCGTCTGCGGAAACCGGGTGGCGGCTGATCGTGCTGCCCATGACATGCAAGTCGTTGTGCGGGAACAGGACGAGTTCCCCGGCCCGGAGCCGAACCGGCGCAGTGCCGGCCACGCCGGAGCTGACGAGCATCTCGCCCGTAACGACATAGTGATACGGAATGACGTGCGAAACCCGCTCCATGAACGGGGCGCACACGTCCGGGGTTACTTGCGCGGCAATACACCATGGTGCCGAGAACTCGGCATGCAGGAAAACGCCGCCCTTGAGCCGTGCGACACGCAAGACATCGGATAACACGTCCATTCCGGCTCTCCACCGCATTCAGGTAGATCGGTCAGATCTTCCGGCAGGGCGATCATAGAACGGGCCGGCTCCCAAGCGATAGAGAAACGTGCATCGATAAGCCGGACAGACGTCCGTGATTATCAGCAATTTAGAGGAAAATACCGATGAAATCCCGAACTTCAACAGTCGATCCACGACCAATCGCGCCATTGCGGGAGCGTGGAAAATGCGGTCCCGCGCGCGGCAGGTCAATTTCCACGATCTTTCCAACGCCGGCTCCAACGGATGCGGCCCACAGGGCTGCCAGCGCCGCACGTCGCGGCAAACCGACAAAAGGACAGAAGAACATGATCCATCAAAGATACGACCCGGCCACTTCGGCGGCCGCCGGCCTCGCTGCAGCCCTGTTCTGCACCGTGGCCTGGATCGGCGGGGGGCTGATGGCCCTCGCGCTCAACGGCGGGGCGGTCTGAGGACCGCCCCGACCCCACCCCACCCATTTCGAATCACGGGAGCATTATCATGAATGCCCAGACTGCCATCATCGAAGCCAACCGTTACGAGCGCTGCATCAATGCCTCGAAGCGGGTGCGCTGGGATATCGACCAGGACGTGATCCGCGGCCGGAGCTTCGGCCCCGGCGACAAGTACCTTCCCGACGGCCTCTCGCTGATCGGCGAATTCGCGTCGCTTTCGGCCGACGAGAAGCGCTTTGTCAGCCAGATCCAGGGGCGGACCTATGCCAATGTGTTCGGCCTCGTCGAACGCTTCATCAACGCCAAGGTGCTCGAGATCAGCCGCGAGTACTGGCTCGGCGACCAGGTCGCGCTTGAAGCGCTGGTGCGCTTCAGCGACGAGGAACTCAAGCACCAGGAACTGTTCCGCCGGATCGACCGGATGATCGGCGAGGTCCTGCCCGCTGGCTATCGCTTCGATGTCGACCCCGACGCCGTTGCCGGCGTCGTGCTCGGCAAGAGCACCTGGTCGGTGCTGCTGCTGACGCTCGACATCGAGCTGTTCACCCAGTCGCATTACCGCCAGAGCATCGATCCCGACACCGCCCTGTCGCCCCTGTTCAAGGATGTCTTCCTCTATCACTGGAAGGAAGAGAGCCAGCACGCGATCCTCGACGAGCTCGAGCTGGTCAGGCACGATTCCGGGATCGGCGATGCGGAGCGCGACCAGGGCGTCGAAGACTTCATCCAGTTGGTCGTCGCGGTCGACGGCATCCTGCAGGCACAGTCTGTCGCGGATGCAGCCTATTTCGCGGAGGCCTGCGGGCGCGCGGTCGACGCGGAAGAATCCGCCGCGATCGCGGCTGCGTTCCTCAAGGCCTATCGCTGGCAGTACATCTTCAGCGGCGCCCAGCACCCGCATTTCGGCAAGGTCCTGACCAGCCTTGTCACCGAAAGCCAGATGAGCCGCATTCAGGGCGCTCTCGCCACCCTGGCATGAATTCCTGAAACCTCACACCTTTGAAAGGAGAATACCGATGAATGCCATTACCGATATCGCCAAGGCCGGGCGCGTCAACGGGATCGATCTCGATGCCCTGACCGAAACGGTCGACGCCGTCAGCCACGATCACGCCAAGGGAATCGTCGAATTCCGTGTCCGAACCGAATGGGTCGGCCAGACCCGCTCGGAATCGACCGTCGAAAGCTACACGATCGGCGGCCAGCGGATCGATCGCCGCTTCAAGGTCGTCGCCGACGAACCGTTCGAGCTGCTGGGAACCAACAGCGCGCCCAATCCGCAGGAACTGCTGATGAGCGCAGTCAACGCCTGCATGATGGTCGGCTACGTCGCCCAGGCCGCGATCCGCGGCATCAACCTGACCGCCTGCCGAATCGAGATGTCGGGCGAACTCGACCTGCGCGGCTTCCTCGGGATCGATCCCGCGGTGCCGAACGGGTATCGCGAGCTCAATTATCTCGTGACCCTCGAAGGCGACGGTACCCGCGCGCAGTTCGAGGAAATCCACGCGGCAGTCCAGGCGACTTCGCCGAACTTCTACAACATGAACGAAACCATCGTCATGCACGGCAGGCTTGCCTAGAGCGCTATCGGCTTTGCTTGCATCAAAGCCGGCGCTCCAGGACCTTGTTTTGCCGCGATTTCCGAGTCGCCAGATGATTCCATCCGGCTCGAAATCGCTCCAGGTTCTGTCCCCCCCAGAACCGGTCCCGGCAGGCTTCGGCTTGCCGGGACTTTGCTTCGCGGCCTTTCCTCAGCCTACCCAGTCGGCCACCTCGCCCGCGACCTGGTTGGCGGCCCGGTTGAGCGCCGGCCCGACATCCATGGCCTCGGGGAGCACGCCGTTCACTTCCGCTTCGAAGCGCCTTGTCCGCACCTGCCCGTCTGGCAGTTGCAGGATCGCATCGAAGCGCACCACAACCGAGCCCGAAGACGCGTCATAGCCCATTTCGAGCAATTGCCCGGTCAGCCTGGTCGCGGCGGAATGACGGATATCGGCCCCTTCGATCACCAGCCGGCTGCCGCTCGCGCGGATGGTTTCGCTGACCAGCGCGGCAAACAGGCGCGCAGGCTTTTCGACCCACACCGCATCCTGGAGATAGGCCACGGTCGAATCGTTGACCTGCACCGGCACCCTGACGACGTCGAGCTTGCGCGGAGCGTCCGGCTCGAACACCGCGATGGCCTGCGCCACGGAGCCGTAGGTATCCTCGCCCGCCGCGGCAGTGCGGGTGGGGGTCAGGCTCAGCAGGCTCTCGGGCGGGTCCTCGCCGAGGCTGACGCAGCCCGCCAGCACAAGGACCGGGGCAAACGCCGCCAGGCAGGCCGCCCTGCGCTTTGCGAAAATCGGCATCGTGGCGGCCCCCTTCCTCATGGTTCGTAATCCGGCAGCTTGGAGCCGCCCAGCAAGGCGCCCGCGCCCTGGTCGTCGAGTTTTTCGGTAATCGCACGCAGCGCCGCGCTGGTTTCGCGCAGGTCGCGCATGGTCGCCTCGGCGGCGGGCAAGGTGGTTTCGGCCAGCTTGCGGGTTGCGGGCTCGGTACTGGCAAGCGTGCGTTCGAGCGCCTGGGCCGCCTGCTGCGCCGAGGCCAGCGTCGCGCGCAATTGCTGAGCGAGCGGCTGTCCGTCACCGGCCAATAGCCGGTCGGTCGATTGCATGGTCTTTTCAAAGGCGGCAAGGCTCTCGCTCGCCTGCGCCAGCGTCGCCCGGAATTCGACCAGCGTGCCCTGCAATTCGGGGGAGGCATCGGCGAGGCTGCCGGTCATCCGGTTGGTATTGGCCAGGATCGCCGAAATATTGCGCTGGTTCTCGTCCGAAAGGAGTTGGTTGAGCCGCTCCGACAGCGTCGCCAGCCGGTCGAGCAACACCGGCGCCGTGTTGAGCAATGCGCCGAGGCCGCCGGCCTGGGGCGGGATAACGGGCTTTCCTTCGGGACAGGCGGTTGTTTCGCAATCTATTTCCGGCCGACCGCTCACCGCGCCGTCGAGCAGGATCTTGGCGACACCGGTAAAGCTCGACTGAATCGTGGCAGTCGTGCCGATGAGGATCGGCACCTTCTCGTCGATCTTGATCCGGACGCGGACGAATTCGGGATTCTTCTCGTACAGCTCGATCTCCGTCACCTGGCCGGCGGGAACGCCCGAAAAGGTCACCTGCGAGCCGATCGCGAGGCCTTCGACCGATTGTTCGAACAGAACGTCGTATTCCTTGGTGCTGCCCTCATCCAGACCGGCGAGCCAGACGATGAAGATCGCCAGTGCGGCAAGCAGCGCCAGCGTGACCGCTCCGACCCAGATAAAGTTCGACCGTGTCTCCATATCAGGGCCTGGGCCCATACCCCGCATGAGCCGTGGTGGCTCCGCCGCGGGATGATATGCAAGAAGCGGCGCGAAGAGCGAGGCCTGCTCCCCGGTCGAGCGGCGCGACGCAGCAGGTCGCCCGCAGCGGGCCATCCTGGAAGGACTTGGCCTGAAGCGACCATCCCATCGTCGCTCGTCCTCGAATATGCTGTGGCATGTCCTTCGTCCTCGTTCCTTGATCTGGCCGCTTCCGGCTCAAGCCACGACCATGTGGGATATGCGCCCAGTCCCTCATGCCCCTAATCCCCCGATTTTCCGCCCGAGTCCATGGCTTAGCTCATTTCCCGGCTGGCCAGCGCGGCCCGTCCGCGCGGACCGGCAAAATATTCCTGGATCCACGGATGATCGGTCGCGAGCAATTCGGGGATCGTCCCGACCGCGATCACCTTCTTGTCGGCCAGCACCGCGATCCGGTCGCAGATCTCGTGCAGCGTATCGAGATCGTGGGTAATGAGGAACACCGTCAGGCCCAGGATGTCGGCCAGTTCGCGGGTAAGCTTGTCGAACGCCGCCGCGCCAACCGGATCGAGCCCGGCGGTCGGTTCGTCGAGAAACAGCAGTTCGGGGTCGAGCGCCAATGCGCGGGCGAGCCCGGCGCGCTTCTTCATCCCGCCCGAAAGCTGCGAGGGAAACTTGCTGGCCGTACCTTCGGCAAGACCCGAAAGCCGCACCTTGTAACTCGCGATCTCGCGCCTCAGTTCGGCGGTGATCTCGGGATAAAATTCTCTCAGCGGAACTTCGACATTCTCGCCGACAGTGAGAGTCGAGAACAGCGCGCCGCCCTGGAACAGCACGCCCCAGCGCGAGCGGATATCGATTTCGGCTTCCTCGTGGTGGTCGGCGATCGACCGCCCGAACACCTCGATCTGCCCGGCCTCGGGCAATTGCAGGCCGATGATCGAACGCATCAGCACCGATTTGCCGGTGCCCGAACCACCGACGACGCCGAGGATCTCGCCGCGCCTGACCTTCAGCGAAAGGTCTTCATGCACCACCTGGCTGCCGAAACAATTGACCAGACCTTCGACGACGATCGGAAAGTCGCCCTGGTACATATCGTGCCTGCGCAGCCGCGCGCGATGCTCGACCCGCCGCACCATGCGGGGCTCGTTGTGGATCGGGTCGGCGCCGCTCATCCCCAGCCGACCTCGGTGAAGAACACGGCAAAAAACGCGTCGAGCACGATCACCATGAAGATGCCCTGGACCACCGCCTTGGTGGTGCGGATGCCGACTTCCTCGGCATTCCCTTCAACCTGCATCCCCTGGTAACACCCCGCAAGCGCAACGATCAGGCCGAACACCGGGCCCTTGATCAGCCCGACCCACAAATCGTGGACCGGCACCACGTCCTGAATCCGGTTGAGGAAGGTCCAGAACGGGATGCCGAGGGTGATATCGGAAATCACCGCCCCGCCGATGATCGCGACCAGCGCGGAATAGAAGCCGAGCAACGGCATCAGCAGCACCGCAGCAAGGATGCGCGGAATGATCAGCGCCTCGACCGGCGAGACCCCGATCGTCCGCATCGCGTCGACTTCTTCGGTCAGCTTCATCGTGCCGATCTGCGCGGCAAAGGCCGAGCCCGAACGGCCCGCGACCATGATCGCGGTCATCAATATGCCCAGTTCGCGCAGCGAGAGCCGCCCGACGAGGTTGATGGTGAGGATTTCCGCACCGAATTGTTCGAGCTGGACCGCGCCCTGCTGGGCAATCACGATGCCAATGAGGAAGCTCATCAGCCCGATGATCGGCAGCGATGTCACCCCGACCAGCTCGATCTGGCGGATCAGCGAGTTCGTCCGGAAGCGCGAGGGATGGCGCAGCAAATGGAACGTGGCAACCAGGATGGCGCCGAAGAAGCCGAGCAGCCGCAATGTCCCGCCGCCGAGGTCGAACATCTTGTGACCGACCGCCGCGGGAACGAAACGCAACAAAGGAACATGGGGCGGCTCGATCTCCTCGATCTGGTCATGGACCCTGACGGCCTTGATCAACGCGCCCGTTTCCTCGCTTTCGCCGATGATCCTGGCACCTTTCGCGTCCGCGAAGCGCCAGACGGTCCATGCCCCCACCGTGTCGCAGGCGCCGCAGCCGCTGAGATCGACGACATCGACCCTGTGCTGGATCTTGCGCAATTCACGGTCGAGCACGCCGATGGTCGAGACCAGCAAGGGGCCGGTCAGCGCCACCTTGACGGTGCCCCCCTCCTGTTCCGCGACTTCGAAATCGGCCCATTCGCGCATGGCGAGCAGCTATGCGGTCAAAAACCCGCGACGACAAGTTTTCGGGCCAATTCAAGGGTGGACTTGTCTTGCACCGCAGCAATGCCACTGGCAAAGGCCTGCCAATCATGAGCAGCGAACTCGACAAGACTTTCGACCCGGCCGCGATCGAGGCGAAATGGTACGAATTCTGGGAGTCGAACGGGCTGTTCCGGCCCGATCGGCCCGAGGCCGAACCCTTCACCATCGTCAACCCGCCGCCCAATGTCACGGGCTCGCTCCATATCGGCCACGCGCTCGACAACACGTTGCAGGACGTGGTGGTCCGCTACGAGCGGTTGCGCGGCAAGGATGCGCTGTGGGTGGTCGGCATGGACCATGCCGGGATCGCGACCCAGATGGTGGTCGAGCGCGAACTCGAGAAGCGGCAGGACAAGCGCACCAATTACAGCCGCGAGGAATTCATCGCCAAGGTGTGGGAGTGGAAGGCCGAAAGCGGCGGCCAGATCACGAAGCAATTGCGGCGGCTGGGCTGCTCGATGGACTGGAGCCGCGAACAGTTCACCATGGACGAGCATTTCACCCGCGCGGTGGTGAAGGTGTTCGTCGAGCTCTACAACGAAGGCCTGATCTACCGCGACAAGCGGCTGGTCAATTGGGACCCCAAGCTCAGGACCGCGATCAGCGACCTCGAAGTCGAGACGCGGGAGCTGCCAGGGAGCTTCTGGCACTTCAGATATCCGCTGGCCGACGGGGTGAAGCTGGACAGCGGCGCCGATCATATCGTGGTCGCGACCACAAGGCCCGAAACCATGCTCGCCGACATGGCGGTGGCGGTGCATCCGACCGACGAGCGCTACGCATCCGTCGTCGGCAGGGAGGTGGTCCTGCCGATCACCGGGCGCCGGGTGAAGGTGGTGGCCGACGAGCATGCCGATCCGGAACTCGGATCGGGCGCGGTCAAGATCACGCCGGGCCACGATTTCAACGACTTCGAAGTCGGCAAGCGGGCCGGGATCGCGCCATCCGAGATGCTCAACATGTTCGATGCCGAGGCGAATGTGGTCCAGACCTCGGACGGGCTGATCCCCGAGAAATATCTTGGCAAGAACCGCTTTGTCGCGCGCGACATGGTGGTGGCCGAACTCAATCAACTCGGCTGCCTCGTCCCGCACGTGGACAAGGACGGCAACGAGCACGACGCGGAGCCGCGCACGATCCAGACGCCGTTCGGCGATCGCGGCGGAGTGGTGATCGAACCCTGGCTGACCGACCAGTGGTATGTCGATGCGGCGGTGCTCGCCAAGCCCGCGATCGAAGCGGTGAAATCGGGTAGAATCGAGATCGTGCCGAAGAGCTGGGAAAAGACCTATTTCAACTGGATGGAGAACATCCAGCCGTGGTGCGTTTCGCGGCAATTGTGGTGGGGGCACCGGATTCCGGCGTGGTATGGGCCTGCGATTGCCGATGGAACTCCAAACTACGTCGTCGGCGATGCATCAGTCTCAAACGAAGTGTTTGTTGCGGAGACTTTTGAGGATGCAGTCGCGCTGGCAGAGAAGAGTTATGAAGGAGCAACTCAATTCTTCGAAGCTGAAAATGCGCCTTTGGCATATTTGGGGACCAACGGCGATCCGACGAAAGTTGGTCTTTGGCGAGACCAAGACGTCCTCGACACCTGGTTCTCCTCCGCGCTGTGGCCCTTCGCCACGCTCGGCTGGCCCCAGGATCCTCCCCCTCCCCGGCAAGCCGGGGAGGATTTGTTAGCCCGCCACTATCCCAACGACCTCCTGATCTCGGGCTTCGACATATTGTTCTTCTGGGATGCCCGGATGGCGATGCAGGGCATCCACTTCATGAAGGATGTGCCGTGGAAGCGGCTCTATCTTCATGGCCTCGTGCGCGCGCCCGACGGGCAGAAGATGTCGAAGTCGAAGGGCAATGTCGTCGATCCGCTGGGCCTGATCGACAAATACGGCGCCGATGCGCTGCGCTTCTTCATGGCGGCGATGGAAAGCCAGGGCCGCGACATCAAGATGGACGAGAAGCGGGTCGAGGGTTACCGCAATTTCGCGACCAAGCTGTGGAACGCGGCGCGCTTCTGCCAGGCGAACGGCATTTCCGGGACCAGGAGCCTCGCCGCCCCGCCCGCCGCATCGGCGGTCAACAAGTGGATTATCGGCGAAGTGGTCGAGTGCCAGGTCGCAATCGACAAGGCCATGGCCGAGCTGCGCTTCGATGCCGCCGCCAACGCAATCTATCACTTCGTTTGGGACACTTTCTGCGACTGGTACCTGGAACTCATCAAGGGCCAGGTCGACGCCGAGACCAAGCTGGTCGCCGGCTGGGCGCTCGACCAGATCCTCGTCATGCTGCACCCTTTCATGCCCTTCATCACAGAAGAGCTGTGGTCGAAGCAGGGCGACAGACCAGACTATCCGCTGATCGCCGCAAAATGGCCCGAACCCGGAGCCGAAGTCGATGCGGAAGCCAAAGCCGAGGTCGACTGGCTGATTGCACTGACCAGCGCCGTACGTACTGCGAAGAACGAGCTCGGCATTGCACCGGGCGCC
>NZ_DBNHSF010000086.1:0-5155 GCF_057143545.1 Candidatus Andeanibacterium sp. | reverse complement strand
TCGGCGAGATCGGCGATCGAATAGAACTTGCCGGTCGGGGTGGTGCTCAATCCCAGGATTTGCGGAAAGATGAACCAGATCCAGTGGCTGCGTTTGAAACCGTTGCGCAATTCGTCGAGAGCCTGTCGATAGACATCGTCCTGAGCCCTTACGAACCGTTCGAGGTCGCTTGGCCCGGTCAAGGCCGCTCAGTCCCGGAGCAGTTCGTTGATGCCCGTCTTCGAGCGGGTCTGCGCGTCGACGGTCTTGACGATGACCGCGCAATAGAGCGACGGGCCGGGGCTGCCGTCGGGCAGGGGCTTGCCGGGCAGGGAACCGGGGACGACTACCGAATAAGGCGGGACCTTGCCCATATGCACTTCGCCGGTCGCGCGATCGACGATCTTGGTCGACGCGCCGAGATAGACCCCCATCGAGAGTACCGCGCCTTCGCCCACGACAACCCCTTCGGCCACTTCGCTGCGTGCGCCGATAAAGCAATTGTCCTCGATGATGACCGGTCCGGCCTGCAGCGGCTCCAGCACCCCGCCGATCCCGGCGCCGCCCGAGATATGGACGTTCTTGCCGATCTGGGCACAGCTGCCCACGGTCGCCCAGGTATCGACCATCGTCCCCTCGTCGACATAGGCGCCGATATTGACGAAGCTGGGCATCAGCACCACGCCCCTGCCGATGAAGCAGCCACGGCGGGCAATTGCGCCGGGAACAACGCGGAAGCCGGCTTCCTTGAAGCGGATGTCGCCCCAACCGGCAAATTTGGAGAGCACCTTGTCGTAGCCCGGCGCGCCAGCCGCGCCATTGGGAACGACAGAATTCTCGGTCAGCCGGAAGGACAGCAGCACCGCCTTCTTGAGCCACTGGTTGACCTGCCAATCGCCCGCGGCGTTCTTCTCGGCCACGCGCTCTTCTCCGGAGTCCAGCATCGCCAGCGCGTCTTCGACCGCGTCGCGCACTTCGCCGCTTCCGGGGGTCACATTCTCGCGATCTTCCCAGGCCGCATCGATCGCGGACTGCAATTCTGCCGACATGGTAATAGGTTTCCTTCGAGCGCGGTATTCGGGCGGAGTTGGTTGCTATCGCGCCTAACCCCTCGCTTCGACCGGGGCAAGGCGCATTGCATCGCGATTACGGTGAATAAGCCCCGTCAACGCCGTCGGCGGGAGTGTTCAATTCCGGTAACCTGGCGCATTCAGTCGATCTTAACCACAACGGTGGGATGCCGGCTCGGGGGGACTTCGATCGGATGATGGACCGGATGATGCAATTGCGACGGCGCTTGGGCACCGGAACGGCGCTTGGAGCGCTCGTACTGGTCGCAGCCTGTGGGGGCGGTGGCGGTGTGCAGAGCACGCCTCCACCTGCAACTTCACCTGCGCCCACACCTGCTCCGACCCCGACGCCAACCCCGACCCCGACGCCAACCCCGACGCCAACACCGACACCCACTCCTACGCCCACGCCTACTCCGACACCGACACCGACACCCACGCCTACTCCAACACCGACACCGACACCGACTCCCACGCCAACGCCCACGCCTACTCCGACGCCCACGCCTACTCCGACGCCAACACCGACTCCCACGCCAACGCCGACACCTACCCCTACGCCGGCAAGCTACGTTCCGCCCCCGTTGCCGCCCGATTCGATCGGTTACAACGACCAGGAATTCCAGGATTCCGATGGGCCGCGCTTCCATGGCGCGCCGACTGCCTGGGTCGCCGGTACGACCGGAGCGGGCGAGATCATTGCCATCGTCGACAGCGGCATCTTCACCGCCAACTCGGAGTTTGCCGGCCGAATCTCGGCGGATTCGCACGACATCTTCCCGGCGCGCGCCACCGTCGAGGCCGAGGGCGATCACGGAACGCTCGTGGCCATGGTGGCCGCTGGGGCCAATAACGGAGACGGCACGGTCGGCATCGCCTATGGCGCAACGATCATGGCGATCCGGTCCGATCAGCCTGACAGCTGCACTGGCGTGGACGGCTGCAGCTTCGGCGACGTCTCGGATGCGATCGACTGGGCAGTCGATCACGGCGCAACCGTGATCAACATGTCGATAGGCGGGGCTACCGCCACGGCAAACGAGATTGCCGCGGTTCAGGCTGCAGCAAACGCAGGCGTCGTGGTCGTGATCTCCGCGGGGAATGGCGGCGGCAACCGTCCCGATCTGTTTCCTCGCTCGCTGGCGGCGCTCGACCTGGGCAATGTGATCATTGTCGGGTCGGTGAACGCGGCGGGCAATGTCTCGAGTTTCACCGACAAGGCGCGCGACAGCGAGGAATACTACCTGAGCGCGCTCGGTCAGGGCGTGGCCGTCTATCTCGACGGTCCGCAATGGGCCAGCGATCCCGATTGCCCGAGTCCCACTTTTTGCCTCATCAGCGGAACCAGCTTTTCGGCACCCCAGGTCGCCGGCGCTGTGGCCCTGATCGCGCAGGCCTTCCCGACAATGACCGGACAGGAAATCGTCAGCCTGCTGTTCGAGACGGCGCAGGATGTCGGGGATCCCGGACTCGATGACATCTATGGCTGGGGCATTCTCGATATCCACGAGGCGTTCCAGCCGCAGGGAACCACTACCCTGGCATCGACCGGCACTTCCGCCCTTCCTTTGAGCGACAACACCGTGCTCGGCTCGCCAGCCATGGGCGATGCCCTGTCGGCCATGTCGTTGGAGACGGTGGTCCTCGACAAATACGATCGGGCCTTCCGCCACAATCTCGGCTTCGGCATGCGCGGAGCGAGCGTTCCGCGCCGCCTGTTCGGCGCGGTCGGCCAGCAAATCCGTTCGGTAAGCCTGGACAGCGGCAAGACCGCACTGGCCTTCACGCTCGACCGATCGGAGAAGTCTCTGCCAAGGCGGTTGCCGCAGGAGCTCAAGCTCAGCCTTCAGGACGCCGAGAAGGCCCGTGTGCTGGCAGCGAGGATCGCCCTGCGGATCGCGCCGGAGGCGCAGTTCGGTTTTGCCTATGCCGAGAGCGCGGATGGCCTGGTTGCCCAGATGCGGGGTCAGGATCGGCCGGCTTTCCTGGTGGCGCGCGAACCAGGTGGCGACGACGGGATCTTCAGGCAGGAGGATTTCTCGGTCGCGTTCCGCCGTACCTTTGGTTCGTGGGGCGTGACCGCGTTCGGCGAAAGCGGCGCTGCCGTTACCGGTCCGCAAACGGAGTTGGCGGCCGACTGGGACAGCTTTCGCGAGCACCATTCGATGCACACGCTGGGCTTCGTAATCGACCGGCAATTTGGCTCGCTGGAGACGTCGCTTGGCCTGAGCTGGATGGACGAACGCCGCACGGTGCTGGGTGCGCGCTTCCACGACGCCTTCGGCGGGGGCGGGGCCAGGACCTTGTTTGCCGACGCATCGGCCAGCTGGCGCTTTGCCGACGGGTGGCGTCTGGGCGGATCGCTCCGAAAGGGCTGGACCTACGCCGGCAATGGTTCGCTGATTGGAAGCGGTTCGTATCTCGCAAGCGATGCATGGTCGCTCGATCTCGAGCGGCGCGGTTTGTTCTTCGACGCCGACCGGATCGGCTTCAGGATCGCCCAGCCGGTAAGGGTCGGGCGCGGCGGCCTCAACCTCAACCTGCCCGTTTCCTGGAGCTACGAGACCGAAAGCGCCAGCTTCGCCATGCGCACACTTTCGCTGTCGCCCGAAGGCCGCGAAATCCTGGGTGAACTGGCCTGGCACAGCCCGCTCTGGGGCGGTTCGGCCTCGGCGAGCCTGTTCTACCGGCGCGATCCGGGCCATTACGCCCAAGTTCCGGACGATGCCGGGCTCGCGCTGCGCTGGATGGCGGAGTTCTAGCGCTCACCGCGGTTCCAACTTCCGCCCGTGCGGGCTAGGCTACAGTTCCTTCGCGAGAGGTAGCCATGATCGACACCGCCAGCTTGTTCAGTCTCGAAGGCCGGACTGCGCTCATCACCGGCGGTTCGCGCGGAATCGGGCGCATGATTGCCGAGGGGTTCCTTGCGGCCGGATGCGAGCGAATCTACCTCACCGCGCGCAAGGCGGACCAGCTCGCGGCAACCGCTGCCGAGCTGGGCGAGAGAGTCATCGGAATTCCCGGAGACATAAGCACTCTCGAAGGCATCGTGAGCTTGGCGGGAGAACTGGCGCGGCGCGAGCAGCGGCTCGACATCCTCGTCAACAATGCCGGGGCGGCCTGGGGCGCGAGTTTCGAGAGCTTCCCCGAAAGCGGCTGGGACAAGGTGGTCGACCTCAACCTCAAGACGCCTTTCTTCCTTGCCCAGAAGCTGCACGGCCTGCTCAAGGCCGCAGCAACGCCCCAACAACCGGCGAAAGTGATCAACATTGCCTCGGTCGACGGAATGCGGCTCAATCCGTGGGAGACCTATCCCTACCAGGCATCGAAAGCGGGGCTGATTCACCTGACCAGGCGAATGGCAGCTCGACTGATTGCCGATGACATCGTGGTCAGCGGTATCGCCCCGGGTGCATTTCCAAGCGAGATGAACAAGGCGGCGCGCGACGCGGCGGAGCTGGTGGCGAAAGCCATCCCGTCCGGTCGGGTGGGGGTTGCAGAAGACATCGCCGCCGCCGCGATCTTCCTCGCCAGCCGCGCGGGCAATTATGTTGTCGGCTCGACCATTCCGGTCGATGGCGGGATCGTCGACGCCAATGCCGCGGTCGGCTTCGGCGATGCCGGCGGGAAGCCCTAGCGGCCGAACATCCGGCCGAGAAGTCCGACCTTCTTCGCTTCGGGTTCGGAATCGTTGTTGGCGGCGATTTGCGCCCGGATATTGCGCGGTTCGAGCTCGACGATTTCTACCGGGCGCTTTGGCGCGGCTTTGGTAATCAGCGAGCCGAGATCGGCGACCGGCGCGGCAGTCTCGATCGTCTTTTCGGGATAATGGACGCTTGCCACCGCGGGCTGCATGTCGAAGGTCCCGGAAATCACCGGAATTCGTCCGGGCAGGCCGTGCCTCGCCAGTTCGGCGCCGACCGCCTGGTGAAAGCGCAGCGCCCTCAGCCAGCAGGCCAGGACATATTCGACATAGCCCTCTGGCGCTTCGGCGGTCCGGCGATCGCGCAGGAAATGGCGCTGCTTGTGGTGGATCAGCGCGGTGTTGAGCGCTTCCAGCCCCGTAACTTCCATGTAGACTTCGATGTCTTCCTCGTGGCCCGCCC
>NZ_DBNHSF010000085.1:0-10453 GCF_057143545.1 Candidatus Andeanibacterium sp. | reverse complement strand
CGCTTGAAGGCGGTCAAGGTCTCGATCACCAGCGCATCGCGATCGCCCGCGCCGGCCGCCGCGGCCGCTTCGATCATCGCGTATTCGCCGCTCACCTGGTAGGCGAAGACCGGGATCTCGAACCGCTCCTTCACCCGCCGGACGATATCGAGATAGGGCAGGCCGGGCTTGACCATCACGCTGTCGGCGCCTTCGGCGATGTCCAGCGCGACTTCGCGCAGGGCTTCGACGGCGTTTGCCGGGTCCATCTGGTAGGCCTTCTTGTCGCCCTTGAGCAATCCGCCCGAGCCGACCGCATCGCGGAATGGACCGTAAAGACCCGAGGCATATTTGACGGCGTAGCTCATGATCTGGACGTTGGCGTGGCCTTCGGCCTCGAGCGCCTCGCGGATCGCGCCGACGCGGCCATCCATCATGTCCGATGGAGCGATGATATCGGCACCCGCCGCAGCCTGGTTGAGCGACTGTTTGACCAGCATCCCGACCGTCGCGTCGTTCGCAACATAGCCGGTGCCGTCGAGCAACCCGTCCTGTCCGTGGCTGGTATAGGGATCGAGCGCGACATCGGTGAGCACGCCGATATCCTCGCCACAGGCCTGTTTGATCGCCTTGATAGCCCGGCACATCAGGTTGTCCGGGTTGAGCGCCTCCTCGCCGTCATCGCTACGCCGATCCTGCGGAGTGTTCGGAAACAGCGCCACGCACGGTATCCCGAGTCCGACGGCTTCCCGCGCCCGCTTTGCCGCTTGGTCGACCGACCAGCGCGACACGCCCGGAAGCGCAGCAACCGGCTCCTCGACGCCGGCGCCCTCGGTCACGAACACGGGCCAGACCAAGTCGGACGGCGTGAGCACCGTCTCGCGGTGCAGCGCGCGGCTCCAGCCGCTCGCGCGGGTCCGGCGCAGCCTGGTCGCTGGAAAGGAGCCTGTCATGCGGCGGTCCCTGCCGGAAAATGCGGATTTCCGCAATCTGCCTTGGGAATCAGCCGATTTCGCGCGGCTGGTCGACGCGGTCGATCTCGCGCTCCGGCGCGCCCATTTCCTCGCGCGTCGGCACCAGGCTTTCAAGCGCGGCTCCGGGCTCCACGGTCAGCAATTGCGCCAGCTGGGCCTTGAAGTTCTTCAGTTCCTCGCCGCTCAGGGTCGCGCGGGTGACGAACTGAACCGAGGACGGATTGACGTTCTGGCCGTTGCGGAACATCTCGTAATGCAAATGCGGGCCGGTCGAGAGGCCGGTCGAGCCGACATATCCGATGACCTGCCCCCGGCGCACCCGCTGTCCAGAATTCACGGCAATCCGGCTCATATGCGAATAGCCCGTCTGCAAGCCGCCGCCATGGCTGAGCTTGACGTAATTCCCGTGGCCGCCATTGCGCCCCGCAAAGCTCACCGTGCCGTCGGTGACCGCATAGATCGGCGTGCCGTATCCGGCCTTGAAATCGAGGCCCTTGTGCATCCTCGAATAGCCGAGGATCGGGTGGCGGCGCATGCCGTAGCTCGAAGTCACCCTGCCGGGGACAGGTGAAAGCAGGCCGCTGCGCTGTTCGCCGACGCCTGAAGCTTCGTAGAAGTGGCCATCCTTGCCCCAGCGCATCAGCTGGGCCCGCGGCTGTCCCCCCCGCATGATGCCCGCATAAAGCAGGTCGCCGATCTCGACATCGCCGGTGGCCGCCCGCTTGTAGGCGATGATCATGTCGAATTCGTCAGCCGATCCGATCGCGCGATTGAGATCGTACTGCTCGGCCAATGTGCGAAGGAATTTCTGGACCGCTTCCGGCGGCGCGCCAGCCGCCCTGGCCGAGCGGTACAGGCTAGAGCCGACCTTGCCCTTGACCCTGAGCGGGGTTGCGTCGACCCGGATCGGGCGCTCTTCCAGCGCCAGCGCGCCGCCTTGGCGAACCGCGCCGATCTCGAGATCGAAGCGCGCCCGAAACTTCATCGATTCAAGCGGGCGTCGTTCCTCGGGCGATGGCCGCCGCCCCAGCACGATATCGACCTTGGTCCCGGAATCGATTTCTGCGAGCGGCATGGCCCGATCGACCATCGCCGCGACCTGCTCGGCCTCGTCCGGCGAAACGCCTGCACGCAGCAGCATGCGCGCAAAGCTATCGCCTTGCGCAAGCGTGGCGACCAGTTCGATCCGCGGCCGCTCGGGAGCGCTTGCCAGCGGGATGACCGCCGAAGTCGCCGCCATGCGCCGGCCGGTATCCCCGCCCAGCGCCAGCGGCATGATCATCTGGCTGCGGAATTCGTCGCGGACTTCTTCGTCGATATTCATCGGTGGCGCCGCTTCGAGCGATTCCATGCTGGGCCAGAAAACCAGCGACAGCGCGGCCAGTCCGAACAGGGTTGCGACACCGCGAAACCAGCGGGCGCTGCCGATATCCTGGGCCAGGTCCGGCGCGAGATCGAATTTGGCAAACCGGTCCGAGAGCTGCTCGCGCAATTCGTCGAGCCCCTCGGAGACCGAATTCACGCGGCTGATGATGCGTGGCCCGGCGACTTCCGGCACGACCCCGGGTGCGGCGGAAACCGCGAAAGCAGCGCCGCCGAAATCGCCATCGGCGACCCCCATGCCGCCATCCCGGCCGTGCGGACTATCCAATCGTGCCCTCCATCCGTCGCGGCAGGCCAGCCCATACAGGCTTTTGCTGCGCGATCCCGGTCGCCCATTTGCCGCAGGAATCTGCCCAAACGAAGTTAATTTGGCAATAAGATCGGCCAATCGAGTCAAATCCACGTCAAATTGAATCCCCGGGGCCCAGTCGCCTTGCGGTGTCGGCACTGCGCTGCCACATTTCGAGCGTGACCGATCACCGCGCACATCGTCAGGATCATGCAGTCGTGAAGGCCGTGCTCGGCCCGACGAATACCGGCAAGACCCATCTTGCGATCGAACGGCTGTGCGCGCACTCGTCCGGCGCGATCGGTTTCCCGCTGCGGCTGCTGGCAAGGGAGGTCTATGACCGGGTCCGCGCGATCAAGGGCGACAGATCAGTCGCATTGATAACCGGCGAAGAGCGGATCGAACCGCCCGAAGCGCGCTGGCTGCTGTGCACCGCCGAGGCGATGCCGCGCGCAGCAGGCGCGCTGGCATTTGTCGCGCTCGACGAAGCGCAGCTCGCCGCAGACCCTGAGCGCGGACACATCTTCACCGACCGCTTGCTCCATGCGCGAGGCCGCGAGGAGACCATGTTGCTTGGCTCGGCGACGCTTGAACCGATGGTCAGGGCGCTGGTGCCCGAGGCCGAAATCGTCGAGCGGCCGCGCTTTTCGACCCTGACCCATGCCGGATCGGCGAAATTGTCGCGGATCCCCCCGCGCTCGGCGATCGTCGCCTTCTCGGCGGAGCAGGTTTACACGGTGGCGGAAATGCTGCGCCGGTTCAGGGGTGGCGCGGCGGTCGTGATGGGGGCGCTATCGCCCGAGACCCGCAACCGCCAGGTCGAATTGTTCCAGTCCGGCGAGGTCGATTATATCGTCGCGACCGACGCCATCGGCATGGGGCTCAACCTTGACGTGAGGCATGTCGCCTTTGCCGGATTGACGAAATTCGACGGACAGCGGCAGCGGCGGCTGACCCCGGCGGAAATGGCGCAGATCGCCGGGCGCGCCGGGCGTCACCAGACCGATGGCACGTTCGGGACCCTGTCGGGCGGAAAATCGGGCAAGCCGCTCGAATTCACGCCCGAAGAGATCCATGCGATCGAAGAGCATCGCTTCGCTCCGTTGACCAGGCTGTTCTGGCGCGAAGCGGATCTGCGGTTCGACGATCTCGATACGCTGATTGCCGATCTCGAGGCGAAGCCCGATAACGAAGCGCTGGCATCCGCCCCGATGGCGATCGACCTGGCCGTGCTCAAGCGGCTGGCCGACGAGACCGATATTGCCGAAACCGTGACCTCGCCCAGCCTCGTCGAGCGCTTCTGGGAAGCCTGCTCGCTGCCCGATTTTCGCCAGCAGGGTGCGGAAACCCATGGCCGCTTCGTGGCGCGGTTGTGGCAGGATCTGCAGCGGGGCTGCCTTGATCCCGACTATGTCGCGGCCAAAATTGCCGCGCTCGACAATCACACAGGCGATATCGACACCCTCCAGGGGCGCATCGCGTCGGTCCGCAGCTGGTCCTATATCGCCCAGCGCCCGGACTGGGTCGCGGCGAAGGACGAATTGGCCGCCCGGGCGCGCGGGATCGAATCGCGCCTGTCCGATGCCCTTCACCAGCGGCTGACCGAGCGCTTCGTCAATCGCCGCACTTCGGTCCTGATGAAGACCATGGGCAAGGATGCGGCCCTGCTGAAGGTCGAACTTGGCGATGGCGGCGAGGTTTCGGTCGAAGGGGTCGTGATCGGCCAGCTCGAGGGATTTCGTTTCGTGGTCGATCCCGTCGCCGGACATGCTGATCGCAAACTGCTGCTGGCGGCCGCCGAGAAGCACATCCCGGCACTGCTTGCCCAACGGGCGCAAGACCTCATCGCCCGCGAATTGGGTCAGCTCGAATTGCGACGCGGCAAGATCGTTCGCGGCGACCAGCTTGTGGCAACGCTCGAACCGACAAAGACAGTCTGCCAGCCGAAGATTGTCCTGGCGAAGGAACTGGGTGCGCTCGATCTGGCGCAGCGAGCGAGGATTGCGGAAGCGCTCCAGCACTGGCTTGACTTACGGCTCGCGCCGCTCGCACCCTTGCGCCGGATCGAGGAGGCGGCCCGCGATCCGGAGATCGGCGGGGAAGTGCGTGCGCTGCTGCTCCAGCTGGTGGCGGGCGCCGGCTATGTGCGGCGCAGGCAAGCGAATCTCGACCATATCGCCAAGGAGAAGCGACCTCTTCTCAGGCGTCTTGGCATCACCATCGGCGCACTCGATGTCTTCGTTCCGGCATTGCTCAAGCCAAGGCCGCGCGCGCTCCTGGGGTTGATCGGAGCTGACGGGAGGCCGCTCAACGAGAACATGGCTGCGGTGATTGGCGAAGGCGAAAGGCTGCCATCCGGCTATCGCGCCGCGGGGAACCAGGCGATCAGGCTCGATATGGCAGAAAGGCTGTTCCGGGCGGCACATGACGAGCGGGCGTCGACTTCGGCCAAGCGGTTCCGGATCGACCGCGCGCTGGGCACATCGATGGGGCTCGCCGACGAGAGCTTCATCCGCCTGATGGGCGATGCCGGATTCCGCCGTCTTCGGCCCCAGGTCCTTCCCGACGGTGCGTTCGGCCCGCCCGCCCCGGAAATCTGGAGCTGGCGCGCACCGCGCTCTGGCGTACAACCGAATGGGGGTCGGAACAGGCGGCGTTCGGGCCGGCAGGAAAAACCGGCGAAGCGCAGATCCGCCGCACCCGGACCGGGCAATGCGTTCGCCGAACTGGCCGATCTCATCCGGTAGTTGTGGCTCGTCCATGCGAATCGACCGGCTGCTCTGGTTCCTCCGCTTTACGAAAACCCGCACCAGGGCCCAGAAATGGCTGGCGGAGGGGCATATCAGGCTCAACGGCGAGAGGGTCGAGCGGCTCGATCGGGCGGTGACGCAAGGCGATATCCTGACCCTTCCCCTAGGCGAGCATGTGCGGGTGATAGAAATCCTCGCTTTGCCTTCTCGCAGGGGGCCGGCATTGGAAGCGCGCGCCTGCTATCGCGAGCTTGACGCTTGAACCGCAATCGCCCTAGCAGGCTGGATTGAAGAACCTAGCGAGGGATTTATTCGCCCATGACCTATGTCGTCACCGACGCCTGCATCCGCTGCAAATACACGGATTGCGTCGAGGTCTGCCCTGTCGACTGCTTCTACGAAGGCGAGAACATGCTCGTCATCAATCCCAGCGAGTGCATCGATTGCGGGGTTTGCGAGCCGGAATGCCCGGCCGAGGCGATCCTGCCTGATACCGAGGCCGGGCTCGAGCAATGGCTCGAGCTGAACACCAAATATTCGGCCGAATGGCCCAATATCACGGCCAGTAAGTCGCCGCCCGACGACGCGGACGAGCACAAGGGCGAACAAGGCAAGTTCGAGAAGTACTTTTCGCCCGAGCCCGGCGAAGGCGACTGAGCGCACGGGTTTCGGCCCGCTTCCGGTCGCTTTGCCCCGCCTGATTCGCGGGGCTGGAATTTTTGTTACGAATCTGCTACATATTATTTGATGGCTGCACTTATCCACAGGCGGCATCGTTAATCACGAAAGGCAGGCTCGCCGCAAGGACCGGTAGACGAAGGATTGAGGTCGCAGCCCTTGCTGACGGCCTGCGATACTTTCTGACCCCCCGATCGAGCCTGCGACATGAAAGGATTATTATGGCAGCCGAGGCTCCCGCCTTCTCTGTTGGCGATTATGTCGTCTATCCCAAGCACGGCGTTGGCCGTGTAATCGAACTGCAAAACGAGGAAATCGCCGGGATGCAGCTCGAACTTTACGTGTTGCGCTTCGAAAAGGAGCGCATGACGCTGCGCGTCCCGGTCAACAAGGTCGAATCGATCGGTATGCGCAAGCTGTCGAGCGACAAGACGCTCAAGGAGGCGCTCGATACGCTGACCCAGAAGCCCAGGGTCAAGCGTACCATGTGGTCGCGCCGCGCCCAGGAATACGAAGCGAAGATCAATTCGGGCGACCTGGTTTCGATCGCCGAAGTGACTCGCGACCTGTTCCGCGCCGACGACCAGCCGGAACAGAGCTATTCCGAACGGCAGATTTTCGAAGCGGCATCGAGCCGCCTTGCCCGCGAGCTCGCGGCAATGGAAAAGACCGACGAGCCGACCGCGCTCAAGAAGATCCTCGCGATCCTCAACGAGCATGCGCCGAAATATTACGATACTGAAGAAACCGTGTAATTTCAAACACTTGCTTTCGAATTCGGGGCCGTCCGGCAGGGCGGCCCTTTTCCTTGAGGGCTGGCCGCGCCGGCCCTTCAAAACTTGAGAACCGATCCCATATAGTGTATTAGTGTATTAATACGCTCTGGGAGATTCGCGATGCGGTTCGACAAATTCTTCGAAACCATGGGCCCGATGGTCGCCATGGCCTTCGCCAATGGCGGCTTCAAGACCGCGGACGGAAAATTCAACTTCGAAGGCCGGGAAGGCGTCCCGCTCGACGAGCTCGACCTTTCAGGCGAGGTGCCGACGGTGATCAAATTGCTCGGCGCCGATGTTGTCCGGATCACCGAGGGCGCGGACTTCACGATCGCAGTCGAGGGCGAAGAGGAGGCCAAGGCGCGCATGCGCTTCCTGGCGGAAGACGGTTCGCTGATGGTGCTGCGCGATCGCGAAGGCTGGCGCGGCGGTCCGTCCTCGACCGTGACGATCACGATGCCCGCCCCCGAACAGATCGAATTGCTCGGATCGGGCGCGATCCATTGCGATGCGTTGGCGCAGGAAGCGAAGATCGCGATCCTGGGCTCGGGCAAGGTCGAAACCCACGGGATCGAGACGCGTTCGCTCAAGGTGAAATTCGCCGGGTCGGGCAGCTACAAGGCCAGCGGAACGACCGGGGAGTTGAAGCTTTCGATTGCGGGATCCGGCAACGCGAAGCTCGGCAGCCTGAAAGCCGACAAGGTGCAGATCGCGATCACCGGCTCGGGCGACGCGACCTTTGCCTGTGACGGCGAAGTCGACGCCAAGATCACCGGCTCGGGCAAGGTTACCGTGCGCGGCTCGGCGCGCTGCAGGGTCAAGAGCTTCGGCTCGGGTGTCCTGATCTGCGAACCGGCGGGTTCGGTCACGCTCGATCACGAAGAGATCGGACAAGGCAAATAGCGCTTGCCTTAGCCCCCTGCTGGTATCCACTCCTTGCCAAACGCCTGGTCGCTCGTGATAGCTACACGGCCGGGTCCTTCATCGTCGGGAAATTAGATCCGTGCCGCAGCAAAAGCCCAAACTGAGAGCTCGCGAGATAGTGTTCGCGGTGTTGCTGGGCGGGCTTGCGGCCGGCGGCGCGGCCTTGACCATATCGTTGATGGATGACGACCAGATGGCCTTTGTCGGTCCAGGAAGCGCGGTCGCCGGCCCAAGCGAGATGACTTACGAGCTTGCCCCGTTCGAGGCGATCACGACCGCTGGCCCGCAGGACATTGTGGTTACCTTTGGCGACGAGATTTCGGTCCGCTCGGAAGGTTCGCCGCGCGCGCTTTCGCTGCTCGAAGCGAAGGTCGAGAATGGCAGGCTGTCGATCGGGCCGCCGGACGGGTTCAATTGGGGTGGCTGGGGACAGCTCGAAAGCGCGACATTTTACGTCACGCTCCCCAGGCTGGATAGCATCAATCTCGCCGGGAGCGGCGATGTCCGGATCGACAAGATCGAAGGCGAGCGGCTCGAAGTCGTTGTCGGCGGTCCGGGCGAACTGGCGATCGCCGAACTGGCGGTCGACGAGGCCGACTTCACCGTTGCCGGAGCCGGCAATATCGTCGCCGCCGGATCCGCCCGCGAAGCGCGCGTCACCGTCGCCGGCGCGGGAGAAATCCAGGCTGGCGGCCTGCGGAGCGAGACGGCCTCGATCCAGATTGGCGGGGCAGGCGACGTCGCGCTGACCGTTGATCGCGAGGCGCAAGTTTCGATCATCGGCACTGGCGACGTGTCGATTTCGGGTCCGGCCCAATGCTCGCTGACCAGGGTCGGGAACGGCGAATTGATCTGCAATGGCGTGGAAATCGTTCCCAACTAGCCCCGGGCCGCGCGCGCCAGCCTGTCCCTGATCGCGGCGCCGATGCCCGCAGCCGGAATTGGCGCCACCGCAATCCGCTCCTGCGGCGCATCCGCCGCTTCATGCATGCAGGCATACAGCCGGGCTGCCGCTTCGGCGAGGTCGCCCGATGCGGACAGGGTGCAATCGCCCTGCACTTCGCCAAAGCCGATCAGGAACTCGTCCTCGCGCGCATCGGTTGAGTCGAGCCGGATCGGCTTGCCGGGCGAGTAATGCGCGGCCAATTGCCCGGGCGCTTCGATCTTGCCCGGGGTGACGTCTTGAGGCGGGCCGAGAATTGAGGCGATTTCCCCTGCTCCGACCGGGCCGGGACGCAGCAATTGCCAGCTTCCGTCCGCGCGCAATGCTACGATCGTCGATTCCAGCCCCCGCTCGCACACGCCATCGTCCAGCACTGCGGCGATCCTGCCGTCGAGCGATGACAGGACATGCTCCGCCGAAGTGGGGCTAACTGTCCCGCTGCGATTGGCGGAAGGGGCAGCAAGCGGGACTCCCGCCGCGGCCAGGATCGACTGCATCACTTCATTCGCGGGCATTCTCAACGCAATCGTCGGCAGCCCGGCAGTCACCGCCGGAGCGATCCGTGCTCCCTCGCGCAAGGGCAGCACCAGCGTCAGCGGGCCTGGCCAGAAACGCGCAGCGAGCCTTTCGGCCCGCTCATCGAACCCTGCGATACCCTTTGCCTGTTCGATGTTCGCCACATGGACAATCAGCGGATTGAATTCCGGGCGGCCCTTGGCGCGATAGATCGAAGCGACCGCATCGGTGCTGTCGGCGCGCGCCGCGAGTCCGTAGACGGTCTCGGTCGGAACCGCGACCAGCCCGCCCGTGCGCAGCAAGTCGCCGGCGCGGGCGATACCTGCTTCGTCGGCTGCGAGGCGTTCGGTCTTCATCGGGCGGCGCTAGCTTCCCGCCGCCGCCAAGCCAAGCGCGTTGCGCCTATTCCGGCGTTCCCGGGACGCGGAATGACGCAAGATCGGTGCGCTCTACGGCCATCTGTCCGGGCGCCTCAAGCTGGGGGATCCACGAATAGGGCAAGCGATAGGCGCGATAGACCGCAGGCGAAGCAAGCGGCCCGCCGGTGCTCGGCGCCTGCATATATTCCCACACGATCTCGCCTTCGCCGGTCACTTCGAATACCCGCCCGGAAGGTCCTTCCGTTATCAGCGTGTTGCCGTTTTCGAGCCGCTGTGCGCCGCTGATATTGAAGGCGAAGAAATTGGCCGCACGATAGGCCCAGACCACTTCCAGCGTCACCGGGTCGATCTCGATCACCCGTGAATCGTGCCGGCGGTAATTGGTCTGTCCGGTGGGCGAAAGGGCGGTGGGGTTCCCGTATCCCCCGGAGCCACCATTGTCGAAGATCAGCATGTTGCCGGCGCCCGGCAATCCGGGCGGGATCAGGTGCGCGTGATGCTGGCCGACGATCTGGCCGATCGCCATCTCGGCGAGCGAATCGGCATAGTCCGGCCCAAGCTGCCAGACGATCGCACCCGAGCGATCGATGATCGCGATGATGCTGGTCTGGCGGCTCGAAATGACGACATTGTCGGGGTGGAAGCGTGTGTCGCCCGCATCGTACCATCTGTTCGGCCCGAGATAGGTCGCGGAATTGATGTGGAACCAGTCGAAATTGTCCCGCACCCCGCCCGCCCGGATCGCGCGCCGTTCCGCGACGTTGAAACCGAGTTCGTCGATATGGTCGCTGGCGCGCCAGTCCCACACGATATTGTTGTCGGCATCGAGCTCGTAGATGCGGTCGTCCTCGAGCACGACAT
>NZ_DBNHSF010000084.1:0-7106 GCF_057143545.1 Candidatus Andeanibacterium sp. | reverse complement strand
GGGGGGTGGGGGGGGGGGGGGGGGCACGGCGGTGTTCAGTGTGCACTGGCTTTGCGCCCCTCTCCAAGCTTCGCTAGCCCGCTTCGCGAGCAAGCTGCGCTATCCTCTCCCCGCACGGGGAGAGGTTGTATAAGGGAATACGATGACCCCTCCCTCAATTGTCTGGCTCCGGCGCGACCTGCGGCTCGCGGACCAGCCCGCGCTGGATGCAGCGGCGAGCGAAGGGCCGGTGATCCCGGTCTATGTGCTCGACGACGAGACCTCTAAGCACCGTGCGCCGGGCGGGGCGAGCCGCTGGTGGCTGCATTGCTCGCTTGCCGCGATGACGACCCAATTGCACAAGCACCATTCGCGGCTGGTCCTGCGGCGCGGCAAGGCGGCCGAGGTGCTGGCGCAGCTGGCCGCGGAGACCGGCGCTTCGGCAATTCATTGCCTTCGCCATTACGAACCGTGGTGGCGCAATGCCGAGCGCCAGCTGGCCGGGGCGCTGCCGGCCAGCGTCGAACTGGTCCGGCATGACGGCAATTACCTGCTCCCGCCTGGCGCGATGACCACCGGATCGGGCTCGCCCTACAAGATCTTCACGCCGTTCTATCGCGCGCTGTTGGAGCAGATGCCGCCGCGCGATCCCCTGCCGGCCCCGAGCCTGTCTTCGCCGGAGACATGGCCGCAGTCCGACGCCCTGGACGATTGGAACCTGCTCCCGGCCGGGCCCGATTGGGCCGGCGGCCTGCGCGAGGCCTGGGAGTGCGGCGAAATGGCGGCTTACGAGCAGCTGGAGCGGTTCCTCGCCCATGCCGACCGCTACGAGGCGGAACGCAACCTGCCCTCGCTGGAAGGGTCCTCGCGGCTCTCCCCCCATCTCCATTTCGGCGAGATCTCACCCGCACATATCTGGCATGCCCTGAAAGGAAATCGCAGCGAAGGGGCAACCAGCTTTCGCCGCGAGCTCGTCTGGCGCGATTATGCGGCCAATGTGCTGGCGCAGTTCCCCGATTATCCCGAGCGCCCCTACAAGGAGGAATTCGCCCGCCTCGCCTGGCGCGATCCGGAAACGGACGGGGCCGCCGCCGACGATCTCGCGGCGTGGCAACAGGGCCGCACCGGCTATCCGATCGTCGATGCCGGGATGCGCCAGCTATGGGCGAGTGGCTGGATGCACAATCGCGTGCGGATGATCGCCGCGAGTTTCCTCGTCAAGCACCTCTTGATCGACTGGCGCCATGGCGAACGCTGGTTCTGGGACACGTTGGTCGATGCCGATTACGCCTCGAACGGCACCAATTGGCAATGGGTCGCGGGCAGCGGGATCGACGCCAACATGTTCGTGCGGATCATGGCGCCGCTCAGCCAGTCGGAGAAATTCGACGCGGCGGGCTATATCCGCCAATGGGTGCCCGAACTGGCCGAACTGGACGATCTCTATGTCCACGATCCCGAGGCGCATGGCCGCCTACCGGAGGACTATCCGAGCAAGATAATCGGGCACCGCGAGGGACGCGAGCGGGCGCTGTTGGCATGGAAAATGTTGAAAGATTAGCGATACTTCGGGCTGCTGCTTGCCCCCAATGCGGGGGAGAGGCATATTCGCGTCCATGCAGGCGGAGAGGCTCAGCAGGGGGGACCAGCTGCTGGAGGGCAGCCACCGGATCCACACGGGTCCGACTTTCCTTGCTCGCCTGTTCGGCGGAGGTTTCCACAAGCTGCTCGACCGGGTCGATCGCGGGCTGGCGCGGGGCCGGCTGACGGTCCATCTGCCCGACGGTTCGAGCCGCCGCCTGGGCGACCGGGCACCGGGGTTCGAGGCCGAAGTGACGATCCATGACTGGCGGGCGCTGGTCAGGGCCGCCACCGCCGGTTCGGTCGGCTGGTACCAGGCCTATGAAGCCCACGAATGGTCGAGCCCCGATGCCGTCCCGTTCTTCGCCCTGATGATGGCCAATGCCGCCGAACTGGGCGATACCGGCCGCGCCAAGGGGCCCTGGCGATTGGCGGGGCGGGTCCTGCGCTGGTTCAGCCGCAACACGCGCAAGCAGGCCGAACGCAACGTCCATGCGCATTACGACCTCGGCAACGATTTCTATTCGACCTGGCTCGATCCGACGATGAGCTATTCGAGCGGCTACCGCTTTGGCGAAGGCGGGCTGGAGCAGGCCCAGCGCAACAAGTGGCAGCGGCTGGCGGAGCGTCTGGGCAATCCCGGGACCCTGCTCGAGATCGGCTGCGGCTGGGGCAGCCTGGCCAATTTCTTCGCCTGCCGCGGCAGCCGGGTGACCGCAATCAGCCTGTCGGACCAGCAGCTGAACTGGGCGCGCTTCAACCAGTCCGATGCGATCGACTTCCGGCACCAGGATTATCGCGATGTCGGGAAGGAGGCCGGCGAACGCTTCGACGCCGTGGTCAGCGTGGAAATGGTCGAGGCGGTGGGCCGCGAATATTGGCCGAGCTTCATCGCTTGCATCGCACGTTGCCTCAAGCCCGGGGGCAGGGCGGCGATCCAGTGGATCGCGATGCGGGACGATGTGTTCGATGCCTATGCCCGCAACGCCGATTTCATCCAGGCCTATATTTTCCCGGGCGGGATGCTGATCAAGGAAAGCGAGTTCCGCCGGTTGGCGGCAAAACACGGTCTGTCGTGGGAAGACCAGGAGAATTTCTCCCGGGATTACGCCGAAACGCTCAAGGCGTGGCGGGCCAATTTCGATAACGCGGTGGCGGAAGGACGCCTGCCAGAGGGTTTCGACGAGCGCTTCGTGCGCCTGTGGCGTTTCTACCTGATGTATTGCGAGGGCGGATTCCGCAGCGGCGGGATCACGGTCGGGCAGGCGACACTGGTGAAGGCGGCGGCCTAACGCCGCCACTCACTCAGCAGGTGCGATAGACGCCGTCGCCGCGGAAGCGGGCGAGCAGATTGTCGTGCACGATCGGGCTCATCAGCTGCGTGAAGGCGCAGCCGCACAGGGCATTCTCCCACCACACGACTTCGGCCTGGAGCGATTCAAGGCCCGGCAGGGTCAGCCAGCAGACTGCGCCGGGATGCATGCGGTTCACGGCGGTGGCCGAAAAGCCGGACAGCGACAGGTCCTGCACGACCGTCTGGAATCCACGGCCGCCCGATTGGCGGAGCTGGGCTGGAATGGTGATCTTGTGGCGCGGTGCGCTGCGATCTTCCTGGGCTGCTATGTGGTAGCGGCTGGGAGCCTGTTTGATCATCATCGCTTCGATCCTCACTTACGCACGATGTTAACCGGGAGCTTCCCCGGCTCGTTGCTGCAGGATGATGGAAGCTGCTTAAAGGACGCTTCGATTTCGTGGTTAACGGCTTGCTTCGATCCGCTCGCGATGGCCGGTCTCGAAATCCTCCTGGAGCAAGGAAACCAGCCGCTGCGCGACGACCTCCGGCGCTTTAACCGTGGCGGGATCTTCGCCCGGATAGGCGCGGGCGCGCATTTCGGTCCTGGTGGCGCCCGGATCGACGATCGCGACGCGGATTTCGGAGATCCGCTCGACCTCCTGCGCGTGGCATTCGAGCAGGTTCTCGAACGCCGCCTTGGTGGCGGCATAGGCGCCCCAATAGGGCCGCGGCTCCCGGGCGACGCTGCTGGTCAGGCCGATGATCCGCGCGTTTTCGCTGCGCTTGAGCAGCGGATCGAACGCCGCCAGCAGCGCCTGGGTCGCCAGCAGATTGGTGGTGATCGCCTGGTTGAACTGCTTCGGATCGATCTGCGTAACCGGTCCCAACATCGGCAGGGAAGCTGCTGACAATATGAGGATATCGAGCTTGTCCCAGCGGTCGCCCATGGCCACGGCGAGGCGTGCTATGGCATCGGGCTCGCCAAGGTCCGCGGGGGCGATCGTGGCGCTACCACCGGCATCGTGGATCGCGTCCTCGACCTCTTCAAGCGCCCTGGCAGTCCGCGCGGTGATCACGACATGCGCCCCGGCCGCGGCCAGCGCCTTCGCCGTCGCCGCCCCGATTCCCCTGCTCGCGCCGGTCACAAGCGCGACCTGCCCCGCAAGCGGCCGCTTATTCGCGGATTTGGCCATCAGGCGACCTTGTGGACGGGGAAGGAAAGCTGCGCGGAATCCGACTTGCGCTGGGCCAGGTCGGTCAGGCTGGTCGGATAGTCGCCGCTGAAGCAGGCGTCGCAATATTGCGGGCAATCGTCGTTCCGGCCATCGAGCCCGACCGCGCGGTAGAGCCCGTCGATCGAGACGAAGGCCAGGCTGTCGGCCTGGATGAAATCGCGCATCGCCTCGAGATCCATCCGCCCGGCGAGCAGCTTCGAACGTTCCGGCGTATCGACGCCATAATAGCAGCCATGGCCGGTCGGCGGGCTGGCAACGCGGAAATGGACCTCGGACGCGCCGGCGTCGCGCATCATCCGCACGATCTTGAGGCTGGTGGTGCCGCGCACGATCGAATCGTCGATCAGCACCACGCGCTTGCCTTCCACCAGCGCGCGATTGGCGTTGTGTTTCAGTTTGACGCTGTTGTGGCGCTGGCCATCGCCCGGCTGGATGAAGGTCCGCCCGACATAATGCGAACGGATGATCCCGAGCTCGAACGGGATGCCCGATTGCTGCGAATAGCCGATCGCCGCCGGGACGCCGCTGTCGGGCACGGGGACCACCAGATCGGCCTGGCTCGGCGCTTCCCTGGCCAGTTCGACCCCGATCTGCTTGCGCGATTCATAGACCGAGCGCTGGTTGAAAATCGAATCCGGGCGGCTGAAATAGACATGCTCGAAGATGCAGGGGCGCGCGGGGATCGCACCGAACGGCCGATGGCTCTCGATCGTCCCGTCGATCCCCACGCTGACGAATTCGCCCGGGTCGATCTGGCGCGTGAATTCCGCGCCGACCACGTCGAGCGCGACAGTCTCGCTCGCGAACACTATGGAATCGCCCAGTCTGCCCATCACCAGCGGCCTGATGCCGAGCGGATCGCGGCAGGCGATCATGCCTTCCTTGGTCATGCAGACCAGCGAATAGGCCCCTTCGACCAGGCGCAGCGCGTCGATGATCCGGTCGAACAGCTTCGGGAAGCGGCTGGTCGCGACCAGGTGGATGATGACTTCGGTATCCGAGGTCGACTGGAAGATCGCCCCCTTGCCGACCAGCTCGCGGCGCAGATGCATGGCATTCGAGATATTGCCGTTATGCGAGATCGCGAATCCGCCCGAGGCGAGCTCGGCATAGAGCGGCTGGACGTTGCGCAGGCCCGCGCCGCCGGTGGTCGAATAGCGCACATGGCCGACCGCCATCGAACCGGGCAATTCGGCGATCGCGTCTTCGGAAGAGAAATTCTCGGCCACATGGCCGAGCCCGCGCAGCGTGACGAACTCCTTGCCGTCGAAGGACGAGATGCCGGCCGCTTCCTGCCCGCGATGCTGGAGCGCATGGAGGCCGAGCGCGCAGATGGTCGAGGCTTCGGGATGGCCGATGATCGCGAACACGCCGCATTCCTCGCGCAGCTTGTCGCCCCCAATATCCCATGGGGTTTCGTCGCCGAGGGAATCGCCTTCAGTCATATATCCCGGTGGCCGCCAGTGTCCTTGCGTGGAGCGGCTTCCCAATGGCGATGTTACGGCTGGATTACAAGGGGCGGTTGCGCGGGAAACCGCAATGTCATGCCGATTGTCGCCTGGGAGACACTGAATTTTCGGTTAGTTCCGCTGTTCCGCTTGCCTCGCTGTCGCCGCGTCGCTATTGGGCCGCCTCTGCCTCGCCCCGCAGCAATGCGGGCGCGCCGGTCGGGGAGTAGCTCAGCCTGGTAGAGCACTGTCTTCGGGAGGCAGGGGCCGGAGGTTCGAATCCTCTCTCCCCGACCATTCATCCACTGCCCTCCACAGGCATTCCGGCGAGCGCTGTTCCCGAATCGCGCGCTCGTGCAATAGGGGAGCCAATGGCCAGCCGCTCCGCCTTCGATTTCCCCGGCGAAATTTCGCCCGATCGCCACCCCGAATGGCAATATCTCGGCCTTTTGCGCCGCATCTGGGAAGAAGGCGACCAAAGGATCGACCGCACCGGCGTCGGCACGCGCTCGATCTTCGGCGCGCAATTGCGGTTCGACCTGGCGGGCGGGGCGATGCCGCTGATCACCACCAAGCGCGTCTACTGGAAGACCGCGACCCGCGAGATGCTGTGGTTTCTCACCGGCGAGACCAATATCCGCCCGCTGGTGCTGCAAGGGGTCAAAATCTGGAACGAATGGCCGCATGCCCGCTATGTCCGCGCGACCGGCGAGGCGATCGCGCTTGAGGAGTTCGTCGCCCGGATCGCGGAGGACGAGGCGTTCGCGGCACGCTGGGGCGATCTCGGGCCGGTCTATGGCAAGCAATGGGTCGACTGGCCGACCTATGAGGAACAGCCCGACGGTTCGTATCGCAAGGGGCCGGGGATCAACCAGGTCGCGCAGGTGGTCGAGAGCCTCAGGACCAACCCCGGCAGCCGCCGGCATATCGTCGAGGGCTGGAACGTCGCCGAGCTCGAGCGGATGGCGCTCCCGCCATGCCACAAGACCTACCAGTTCCACGTCGCCAAAGTAGATGGGCGCGACCGGCTCAATTGCGCGCTCTACCAGAGGAGCTGCGATGTCGCGCTCGGCCTGCCGTTCAACCTGTGGTCGGGGGCCTTGCTCCAGCGGATGATCGCGCAGCAGGTCGGTCTCGAACCGGGCGAGTTCATCTGGATGGGCGGCGACACCCATCTCTACTTAAATCATGGCGAGCTGGTCGAAGAGCAGCTGTCGCGAAAGCCTTCGGGCCGCCCGTGGCTCGAGATCCTGCGCAAGCCGGATTCGATCTTCGACTACCGGATCGAGGATTTCGAAGTTCGCAACTACGCGCCGCAGGGTGCGATCAAGGCGCCGATCGCGGTCTGACACGGTTCAGCGTACGAACGCGCTGTAAGCGATCCGGCCGGTGCCCTGCGCTGCTTCGCGCCCGGAAATCCGCCAGCGGACATGGGTCACGTCGGTAGCCGAGGCGAGGCGGGTTTCGCCGCCTTCGCGAATCCTGAGATCGCCCAGTTCGCCCCAGCTGCGTCCGCCATCGACCGAAACCTGCTCTCCTTCGCGGCCCGACTGGCGGAAGCTGAGGGTT
>NZ_DBNHSF010000083.1:0-23810 GCF_057143545.1 Candidatus Andeanibacterium sp. | reverse complement strand
CTCGAGGATTCCTGCCCGCCCGAGAAGTTCAAGGCGTTCCGCGCGGCGCATCCGGACCATATCGCGCTGACCTATATCAACTGCTCGACCGAGGTGAAGGCGCTCAGCGACATCATCGTCACCTCATCCAGCGCCGAGACGATCCTCCAGCAGATCCCCAGGGACCAGAAGATCATCTTCGGGCCCGACCGGCACCTCGGCGGCTATCTCAGCCGCAAGTTCGGCCGCGAGATGCTGTTGTGGCCGGGCGTGTGCATCGTCCACGAGGCCTTCAGCGAGACCGAACTCCTCAAGCTCAAGGCCCAGCATCCCGGCGCCCCGGTCGCCGCGCATCCCGAATGTCCGCCGGCGATCCTCGACCATGCCGACCATGTCGGCTCGACCAGCAGCATTCTCAATTTCGCCAAGACTTTCGCAGGCGACACGCTGATCGTCGCGACCGAGCCGCACATCATCCACCAGATGGAAAAGGCACTGCCCGAGAAGACTTTCATCGGCGCGCCGGGGGCGGACGGCAACTGCAACTGCAACATCTGCCCCTATATGGCGCTCAACACGATGGAGAAGCTCTATCTCTGCCTGCGCGACCTCGAGCCCAGGATCGAGATTGAGGAGAGCCTGCGGCTGGCGGCGAAAAAGAGCCTCGACCGGATGCTCGAGATGGCGAGCGGGACGGTGGGTAAGGGGGATCTGGGTCCGAGCGGGGATTGACAAATGTCGATTCGCACGTTGTGCAAAATGAACCTAACCGCCTGATAAGCAGACCATTTATATCCACAGGCAATTTTTCTTTTTTTTTACGGAAACGCTCTTGATCGGCCAACAATTTTGGGCCACCCATAAATGGCTTTCCCAAAGACACGATTTCTTCGCTTTTTCAGGAAGAGGTGTGTCCAATGAACAGATGGGAAGCTCTTACTAGAATTGTGGTGTCGTTTAACGCACGCGGTTCACCAAGATTAGCCTTTGCAACTGTGTTCCTTTTCGTCGGAATTCCAACGATCTTGGCAGCAGCGGTCATTGCAGGAATAGCGCCAAATATCCCCTATCTAGACTGAGTGCGGAGAAGGGAAACAAGCGCATGCGATCCTACCCCGCCCCCACATTCCTCGGCGCGGTTTCCCTTGGGAACAGCACGATTATCACCCCGCCACCGCCTTCCGCACCATCTCCGGCTCGGCCTCGATCGCCTTGAGATAGGCCCTCACCGCCTTCGGCGGCATGTAGCGCGCCATCTCGTATTGCCGCAGGCTGGCAAGCGGGATGCCATAGGTCTTCGCGAACTCTTCCTGAGTCATCCCGAGCCGGTGGCGCAGGATGCGGAAGCGGCGGCCCATATGCGCGCGCTCAAGCCCCGCAACCGATACGTCGCGATCTTCAGGATCATTCGGGTCCGCCGGAATGGCGATCGTAGTCTCTTTGTTCACCTGCGTTGCTCCTCCTGACCGAAATGAAGCGAACCACTTCACCACGCCAGACATGGACGGCTGTGTAGAGTTTGCCATCGACCAATCCGATCGCCTTCCAACGCTCTTCCTCGTCGCCGATGCGAATGGTCGGCGTGAGGACGTGAATTGGATCGTCGAAAACCCGCTGGCCGAACGAAAGCCGCAGTCCATGCCTAAACCGGTTGGCTTCGTCCTTGGTCGGGTCGAATTCAAACTCCATGCCGCGTACTGTGTGAATCACACATAGAGTGAAAGCCGAACAAAGTCGAGATCGGAGCTATCCTGGCACCCGCCCCCTAAACCGCCCCCACCTTCCGCGGCGCCGTCTCCTTCAAAAACAGCGCGATCACGAAGCCGACGGCGAGGCCGGCAATCGCGAACGTGAACACGTGCTGGATCCCGCTCGATCCGGCGATCTGCCCGGCGATGATCGGGGCGACGCCGCCGCCGAAAATCTCGCCCGCGCCGATCACGAGGCCGGCGACCGAGGCGATCATGCCGACCGGCGCCGCCTCCGCCGCGACCGGCCCGGCGAGCGTTGCCAGCGCCGAGAAGTTGAACAATGCGGCGAAGAACAGCAACACGAACAGGGTCGTCAGGCTCTCCGCCCCCGCCTGGGTGAAGGCATAGGTGAAACCGGCCGCCAGCACGTAGGAAACCAGGATCGTCAGCTTGCGCCCGATAAAGTCCGACAGGGTCGGCATGGCGAACTGGCCGAGCGCGCCGCCGAAGCCGATCGCCGAGGCGACGAAGCCCATCTCTTGCGGCGACAGCTTCAGATAGTCGATCAGGTAGCTGGGCATCATCGCACCCATCACGAACACCCCGCCCATCGCGCACATCAGCGTGAGCATGGCGAGCGGCACGTTGCGATGGCTGAAGAGGTCCGCGAAGCTCGGCCGCGCCACGACAGGCGCCGTGGCGACGGGAGCGGGAGAAGCGGGCTCGCGCACCAAGAGGTACATCACGAAAGCCATGATCAGGCCCGGAACGCCGACGATCATGAACACCGCGCGCCATTCGGTCACCAGCAGCAGCTGGGTGGCGATGATCGGGCCGATGGCATTGCCCATCAGCGAGATCATGCACTGGAAGATGCCGTTGTTCATGCCCCGCCGCCTGGGGTGCGAGGCTTCGACCGCCACCGCGACTCCGATCGAGGCGACCGGCCCTTCGGCGAGGCCCATGATCGCGCGGATTACCAGCAGGCCGACCAGCCCGCCGGCCATGCCGGTGAAGACCGACATCAGCGAGAAGATGATCACCGCCGGGATCAGCACCCTGCGCCGCCCGACCCGGTCCGACAGGAACCCCATGGCGAAGGCCGAAAGGCCCCAGAATATCGCGAGGATGCCGACGAGATTGCCAAGGTCCTCGTAGGTGAGGCCGAGCTCGTCCATGAAATCCGGGAACAGGACGGGGAGGATGAACCGGTCGAGCCCGACCAGCCCGAAGGTCAGGCTGAGGACCAGGATGATCTTCCACTCATAGGCGGTATCCCAACCGCCAGACATATGCTCCCGCTGCATCGCCCCACCCCCGTGTCGCATCGTTATCGCGCCGATTTACCAGCGGAATTCGCGGTCGTCGAATCCTGCGCGGCCGGGGGGAGGCGGACTATTCGGTTGCGTCTTCGGGCAGGAAGCCTTCGGGCGGCTCGCCCGGGCCTTCGTCGGTCTCTTCGCCGTCTTCGGCTGTTGCCGGCGCGGTCCGCTCGCGCAGCAGCGGCGGCTGCGACTCGAGCCGTTCGAGCGGGATCATCTCGTCGCTGATCGACCCTTCGAGCACTTCGCCCGAGGCGGTCCGGCCATCATCCTCGTCGACGATCGAATCGTCGCCGCCACAGGCGGCGAGCAGGACCATGGGCAAGGCAGCGGCAATCGGGCGTTTCACTTGAGCTCTACTCCACCGTGGTCGTTTCGATCGCTTCGAGAAATTCCGCGAAGCGTGCCTGCATTGCCCTATCCCATGCCGCTTGCGCAACAGGAACGCCAAGCCGGGCCATGCTGGTGACGCCGTATTCGGCGATGCCGCAGGGCACGATTCCGGAGAAATGCGAGAGGTCGGGGTCGAGATTGACCGCGAAACCGTGCATCGTCACCCAGCGGCGCACCCGCACGCCGATCGCGCCGATCTTCGCCTCGCTGCCATCCACGTCGCGGGTCCAGATGCCGATCCGGCCCGGCGCGCGCCAGGCATCGACCCCGAAATCCGCCAGCGTGGCGATCACCCAGCCCTCGAGCGCATGGACATAGGCGCGCACGTCCCTGCCCCGGCGCGACAGATCGATCAGGGGATAGCCGACCCGCTGGCCCGGTCCGTGATAGGTGTAGCGCCCGCCCCTTCCCGTTTCGATCACGTCGAAGCGGGGATCGAGCAGCTCGCCGGCGGCGGCGCTTGTCCCGGCGGTGTAGACCGGTTCGTGTTCGAGCAGCCAGACCAGTTCGGTCGCAGTTCCGGCAGCGATCGTCTCGTTGCGCGCCTGCTGGATCGCCAGCGCAGCGCGATAGGGAACGGGCTCGTAATCGAACCGCCATTCGACGCCGGACTGCAATTTATCCACCATGCGCGATTGCGTGGCCTGCCCTGCGCCGTTTATCAAGCGCGACGAGCAGGAACGGGAATCCAGACATGAAACTCGACATGGGTGCGGCGTGGAACGACGCGGTGGCGATGATCAAGGCAAACACCGAAGTGATGGCGGTCATTGCCGGGGTGTTCTTCTTCCTCCCCAGCCTCGCGGCCGTGTTCCTGGTCCCGCCGCTGGAAGCGCCCCCGGGGGCGGACATCGACGTCGTGACGGACATTCTCGTCGGGTTCTATTCGGATAATGCCCTGCCCCTGGTCCTGCTGACCCTTACCTCGGCGATCGGCTTTATCGCCCTGCTGGCGCTGCTCAGGGACGATCGCAAGCCGACAGTCGGCGATGCGATCAAGACCGGCTTTTTCGGCCTCGTTTCCTATGTCGGTTCGCAATTGATGGTTGCGTTGGGGCTGGCGGTGATCGTGGGGGTCCTGGTGGGTATCCCGGCGAGCCTCGGAATGGACGCGATTGCCGCGGTTGCGGCGCTGGTTGTCGCCGTGCTGTTCGTCTACGTCATGATCAAGCTCTCGATGGTGACACCGGTGATCGCCATCGAGAGGAACCTCAATCCTTTCGGGATCGTGAGGCGATCCTGGCAGCTTACCAAGGGCAACAGCCTGCGGTTGCTGTTGTTCTATCTCCTGCTCGGGCTGGCCTTCGGGGTGATTTCCGTCCTGATCGGAGCCATTGCCGGTCTCCTCTTCGCATTGCTGGGCGAAGGCGAAATCGCGGAGATTGCGAACGGTGCGGTTTCCGGATTGACCAGCGCGGCGGGCAGCCTCGTGTTTGCCGCGATTTTGGCTGCGGTCCACCGCCAGCTGGCCGGACCGTCGACCGGCAGGATCGCTGAAACCTTCGAATAGCGCGAGCTCTGCGAGCCGCGCTCAGTCGGCGGAAGCCTTCCAGCCCCAGGCCAGCTTGCACGGCAGGATGTTGAACCATTCGAAGCCATCGTCGACCCGGTCGAAATGCTCTGCGGTAAGATTGCGCGCGGAGCTGCTGAACTGGTAGGTCAGGAAGGCGCCGCCGGGGCGGATCACCCGCGCGGTGGCCGCTGCGATGCGTGGGCCGACCCCATCGGGCAAGGTCGAAAAGGGCAGGCCCGAAAGAACATAGTCTGCCTGCTCGTGTCCGTGTGCCCGGACGATGTCCTCCACCTCCTCGGCCGAGCCGAGCACGGGAACGAAGCGGCTGTCGCCGATCGTGCGCTTGAGATAATCGATATAGAGCGGGTTGGTGTCGATCACGATCAGCGTGCCGTCGCGCCGCAGCCGGTCGAGTACCGGGCGGCAGAAGGTCCCGACGCCGGGTCCGTATTCGACGAACAGCTTGCAGTTTGCCCAGTCGACCGGGGCGAGCATCCTGCGGATGGTGAAGCCGGAAGAGGGAATGATCGACCCGACCATCACCGGGTGTTCGATAAACCCCTGGATAAACACGCCCCATGGACCGAGGAACTGGCGCAGCTTGCGTTTGAGCCTGTCGCGGTTGCGCTCCTGCGAGAATTCCCGTGCGCTCATGCTGGCGATCTTTCCCTTGCCACGCCCCCGGGCAAGGGGACCATTCTGTTGCCGGACAGGGTTCGCAAATTCGATCCCGAATTGCAAGAATTCAGGCAGAGGATCGGCAATTTGCCGTAAACCATGCGCGAAGTCAGAGGATTTCCTCGATCCGCTCGGGCGGGCGGCACAGTCTGACCCCCTTTTCGGTTTCCACCAGCGGACGCTCGATCAGCTTCGGCTCGGCGACCATGGCGGCGATCACCGTCGCATCGTCGGCCCCGGTCAGTCCCCGTTCCCCGGCATCGGTTCCCGCCAGGCGCAGGCCTTCGCACGCTGCCATCCCGGCATCGCGATAGAGCTGGGCCAGTTTGCCGGCAGTGGGAGGGTCCTTCAGGTACTGGACGACTGTCAGTTCGATCCCGGGCTGGCGTTCGAGTCGTTCGAGCGCCAGGCGCGACTTGCTGCATTGGGGGTTGTGCCAGATCGTGGCTCTCATCCGCCAGTCCTCCTTCCTTGATGCAGGGTTTTCCTAGCGGCCAGAAGATTCGACCTCAAGCCACGAACCCTCTTGTAAATGATAATCGTTCGCAATAGAGGCGTGATTGCGAATCATTTGCATTAATCTAATTGTCCTAGTCAGGGGGTCCAGTGTCTTTCCAATCCGGCTTTTCCCGTTCCATCCTGCTTGCCGGCGCCGCGGCGACCATCGCCGGACCGGCATATGCCGAGGATGCCGAGGAGCGCGACTATCTTCCACGCGACATCGTCGTGGTCGGCGTCAATGAGAATTATACCAGCGCAGACGGTTCGAGCGGGACCAAGACCCCCATTGCATTGATCGACGTGCCCCAGGCCGTCGGCATCATCACGCGCGACCAGCTCGACGACCAGGGAATTCGCGCGCTCTCCGATGCGCTGCGCTACATGCCCGGAGTCTCGCTTGAGACCGGTGAAGGCCATCGCGACGAAGTCTTCATCCGCGGCCAGGAGACCACCGCCGACTTCTTCCTCGACGGGCTGCGCGACGATGCGCAATATTATCGCCCGCTCTACAACATCGAACGGGTCGAAGTGCTCAAGGGCGCCAATGCGCTGATTTTCGGGCGCGGCGGCGGCGGTGGCGTGGTCAACCGCGTTTCCAAGCAGGCCAGTCCGCTGGAACAATTCGCGACCATGTCCGGCAGCGTCGACAGCTTCGGCGCCTGGTCGATCGCGGGGGACCTCAATGCCCCGCTGTCGATGGATGCGGCGCTGCGGCTCAACGCAACCTATGAGGAATTCGCCAATGACCGCGATATCTTCGACGGCCGCTTTATCGGGGTGAACCCGGCATTCTCGGCTAATCTGGGCGAGGCAACGCGCTTTTTCGCCAGCTATTCCTATGACGACGACGATCGGGTTACCGATCGCGGCCTGCCGTCGCTCAACAATCTCCCGCTGTCGGGCTACGACAGCACCTTCTTCGGCGACCGGGATTACAACCGCGCCACCACGAAGGTTCACATCCTGCGCAGCGGAATCGAACACCGGCTTTCGGACTCGGTGACGATCAATGCCACCGGGCAATTCGCCGATTACGACAAGTTCTATTCCAACATCGTGCCGGGCAGCGCGACCGCGAACACGGTGTCCCTCAGCGGCTACCAGAGCGCCACAAGGCGCGAGAACCTGATCGGACAGGTCAACCTCGTTGCCGATCTGGAGACCGGCGGCATCGGCCACACGCTGCTGTTCGGCGTCGAGGCCGGCAGCCAGCAAACCGATTCCGCGCGCGAACAGGCCCTGTTCGACGGGATCTCCTCGAGCGTCACGGTGCCGCTCGCGGAGATCATCTCGGTTCCGGACTTCACGATTTCGCCGCAACGCGCGAGCACCTCGGACCTTGCGACCTTTTCGGTCTATTTCCAGGATCAGCTCGAACTGACCGATTTCCTCCAACTCGTAGCCGGAATCCGCTTCGACAGTTTCGATCTCGAGGCTTCGGACCTGCTGTCCTCCCTCACCGCAACGCGTCAGGACGAGGTGTGGAGCCCGCGCTTCGGCCTGGTGCTGAAGCCGCAGGAATCGCTGTCGCTCTATGCCAGCTATTCGAAAAGCTTCCTGCCCGCCTCGGGCGATCAGTTCACCGAGCTTTCAACCGCCACGGCCACGCTCGAACCGGAAGAATTCGACAATTACGAGATCGGCGTGAAATGGGCGATCAGGCCCGAACTGTTCTTCACCGCCGCATTGTTCCAGCTCGACCGCGGCAACAGCCAGGCCCCCGATCCCGACAATCCCGGATTCGTGGTCCTGACCGGCAAGAGCCGGGTCAAGGGCTTCGAGCTCTCGATCGCGGGCGCGGTGCTGCCCAACCTCAATATCAGTGCCGGCTATACCTATCTCGACGGCAAGTTCACGACCGATACGAGTGCCGCCCCGGCGGGCCGGAGGCTGCAGCAATTGCCCGAGCACCAGGTCAGCCTGTGGGGCCGCTACGATTTCAGCGAAACGATCGGTATCGGGCTGGGCGTGGTCCACCAGTCGGACCAGTTCGCCTCGAACAGCAACACCGTGGTGCTGCCTGCCTATACCAGGGTCGATGCCGCGATCTATTTCGACTTGATCGAGAACCTCGCGCTGCAGGTCAATCTCGAAAACCTACTCGACGAGGATTACTATCCCAGCGCGCACGGCAACAACAACATCCAGCCGGGCGACCCGTTCAGCGCATCGTTGGGAGCAAGACTGAAATTCTGATCAGGGCCGGCGTGCCGGTGTGACTATTCCTCGTCGGTGGCGCCAAGCGCCGGAACCGACCGCGCCGCGTCTTCCGTCCGGATGCCCGGCGCGGGCGCGGCGCTGATCGTCTCCCGCCTGAGGGCGACCTGGCCGGCCAGCCGGATCGCCCTGACCAGCCGCGGATAGACCCCGCAACGGCACAGGTTGGGAACCGCTTCCCTGATCTCCTCCTCCGAGGCGCCGGGATTGTTCTCGATCAGCGCGGCGGCGGCCATGACGATCCCGGGGGTGCAGAAGCCGCACTGGATGGCCTGTTCCGCTACCAGCGCCTGCTGCACCGGGTGCGAACGATCGCGCGACAGGCCCTCGATCGTGGTGACAAAGCGCCCTTCGGCCTCGGCGATGGTGATCAGGCAGGTCCGCAGCGCCTGCCCGTCGACGATCGCCATGCAGGCGCCGCAATCGCCTTCGCCGCAGCCATATTTGGTGCCGGTAAGGTTCGCGGCGTCGCGCAGCGCCCATAGCAGCGGCGTATCGGGATCCATGTCGAAGCGGACCGGCCGCCCGTTGATGGTCATGCTGGACATGGATTGCCTCTAGGAGATTGGCGGTGGAGGAGCATAGTTTTCAAGATAGAAGCAGCGCTCGCAACGATAGGTCGCAATCGGCAGGAGTCTGCGGGACTTGATCTTTGCCCCGGTCCATCTGCTCACTTCAGGTACGCCTTCGACCCATTCGGCCACCTTCCTGGTCGAGTCGGTCTTGTCGAGTGTGAAGCCCTCGCTCATGCGTCCCCCGCATTTGGGGCAGGTCTTGGCGTTCAGCACCGGCTAGTTTCGCCAGCTCGTATCGATGGTGTCGATCTTGCGCTTCCAGGCCTCGAAATCGAGCACGCCGAAGCCGGCGTTGAACATCTTCGAGGCGTCGGCCTTGTGGGTTTCGAGCACATCGGGCCCGACCTCGATCGGCTTGCCCAATGCGCTGGTCTTGACCTGGATCTCGCAGGCGCGCTGGAGCATGTAATATTTGAGGAACATCTCGGGGATGGTTTCGCCCATCACCACCGGGCCGTGGTTGCGCAGCATCAGCACGCGGTGGTTGCCGAGATTGCGGACCAGCCGTTCGCCCTCTTCCGCGCGCACGGTGATGCCCTCGAAATCGTGATAACCGATCTCGCCTTCGAAGAAGCAGGAATAGAAATTGGTCGGCGTCAGCCCGTCCTCGCTCGAACACACCGCCATTGTGTCGGGCGTGTGGGTGTGGACGATCGCATGTGCCCAGGGCAGCTGCTTGTGGAACACCGAATGCTGGGTGAAGCCGGCGAGGTTCACCAGGTGCGGGCTGCCGTCGAGCTTGTTGCCTTCGCTGTCGATCTTGACGAGGTTCGACGCGGTCACCTCGGACCACAGCAGGCCGAACGGGTTGATCAGGAATGCCTCTTCGCCCGGCACCCTGAGCGTGATGTGGTTGTAGATACTCTCGCACCAGCCGAGATGGTCGAAGATGCGGTAGCAGGCGGCAAGATCCTGCCGCGCCTTCCATTCCGCCTCGCTGCATTCGTATCCGGTCTTCAACTGGGTCGCCATCGCGCCTCTCCGTTCGGGCTGAGCTTGTCGAAGCCCTGCTTTTTCTTCACCCTTGCAGTTTGACGCAAGAACAGCCGTTGGGCAACGCCCACCTGCGGTTCCGACAAGCTCAGGGCGAACGGGGAAATGTCCGATGGAAGAAGAAACACTCAGCTGGGGCCAGCGATTCGGAGCGGTGATGCAGGTGGCCTATGTCGTCGCCGATTTGCGCAAGGCGATCGACTTCTACCAGAAGGCGCTCGGCACCGGGCCGTTCTTTGTCCTCGAACACGTCACATCCCCGGCCCGGATCTATCGCGGCAAGAACTATCCGGCCGAAACGAGCCTGGGCATGGCCTTTTCCGGCAACGTCAATGTCGAGCTGATCCAGGTTCACGACAACGCGCCATCGGTGCTGCGCGAAGGGATCGAACGCTATGGCTACGGCTTCCATCACTTCGGGGTGCCGTTCGCGGATGTCGAAGCGGCCGAAGCGCGCTACAAGGCCGAAGGCTATGTCGAGGTCAGCCGCAACCCGGTCCCGACCGGCGGCGAGGTCGTGTTCCTCGATCCGCCCAATCCGGCGCAGCCCGGCTATATCGAACTGCTGCCGGTCAATCCCGGGATGGACGAAACCTTCCGGCGGTTCTGGGCAGCGGCACAGGATTGGGACGGCAGGGACCCGATCAGGCCGTTTGTCTAGTCCAGGGCGAGTTCCCGCGCAGGCGGGGACCTCATGCAATCAGGCCTGAGGCCCCGGCCTTCGCCGGGGCTCGCGCTTCGCTCGCAATGACGAAGTTGACAAAACAGCGGCTCTCGGCGAGCCATGCGCCGACCAATCGCGGGAATCGCGCGACGAAACGATCGCGCGCCCGCTCCGGGGAGAGAGATTATGCCGAATACGCTGGGTTACGACCAGCCAATGGGCGGAATTGCGCAAACCGCCTTCATCGTTCCGGACCTTCAGGAAGCCATGGCCCATTATGTTCGCGACGCTCGCGTGGGCCCGTTCTTCGTGCTGCCGAACTTCCTCCAGCCGGGCCAGGTCTATCGCGGCTCGCCCTCGACCGCCGATGTCACTATCGCGATGGGCTTTGCCGGGCACATGCTGATCGAGCTGATCCAGCCGCTCGATGACAATCCTTCCGTCTACCAGGAAACGAAGGCGCTGCGTGGCTACGGCTTCCATCATTGGGGCATCGCCTACGAGGACGTCTATACTGCCGAGGCGGAGTATCACGCCAAGGGCTACGAGACGGCCTACCGGGCAGCCGTTCCGACCGGCGGCGAAGTGATCGTCCTCGACAACGGCACCGGCGCGCGCGACGGGTTTCTCGAATTGTTGCCGGTGACGCCGGGCATGGACGAGACCTTCACCCGCTTCTGGAAGGCCTCGCTCGACTGGGACGGGAGCGACCCGGTCCGCAGCTTCCTCTGACAACTCACAGAATCCAAATTCGCCGCACGCTATCAGGCGGCAGGGAGAGATAGAAATGGCAAGCACCGCCGCCGAGCAGAAGCAAGGCAACTGGGTCACCAACTCGCCAGGCTACCAGACACTACTGGTGTTCCTCCTGAGCCTCAATTTCGGGATCGTGTTCTTCGACCGGCAAGCGCTCAATGTGCTGATGCCCTTCGTCCAGCCCGAGCTCGGGCTGTCCGGAACCCAGATCGGCGTTATCGCAGGTGGTTTGAGTTTCAGCTGGGCGATCGCGGCCTTCTTTGTCGGGCGCCTCTCCGACACGCTCGGCAAGCGCAAGATCCTGCTGATCATCGCCACGATCGCCTTCTCGCTCTGTTCGTTCCTGACGGGGCTGGCGACGAGTTTCGCGTTCCTGTTTGCCGCCCGCTTGCTGATGGGCGCAGCCGAAGGCGGCGTGATGCCGATCAGCCACGCGATGGTGGCGAGCGAGGTCAATCCCGAACGCCGTGGGCTCGCCCAGGGCGTGGCCCAGAATCTCGGCTCGAACCTGCTAGGCAGCTTTGCCGCGCCGGTCGTGCTCGTCCTGTTCGCCCAGATGTTCAGCTGGCGCGAGGCCTTCTACCTGGCAGCATTGCCCGGGCTCGTCTCGGCGGCGCTGATCTGGTTCATGCTCGACGAGCCCAAGCCGGTCGCGCGCGAGGCAAAGCCCAAGGTTACCGCCGGGCAGGCCGTGAGCGATTACATCGCCGAAGTCGGCCGCGCGATGAAGGTCCGCAACATGTGGATCTGTGTGGTCGTGGGCATATTGATGGTCGCCCATTTCGTGATCACCTGGGCCTTCATGCCGGTGTTCCTGGTGCAGGCGCGCGGGATGGACGAGACGTCGATGAGCTGGCTGGTCGGCTCGCTTGGCATCGCCGCGGCGATCTACAGCTTTGCCGTCTCGGGCCTGTCGGACAAGATCGGGCGCAAGCCGGTGATGGTGTTCCTGCCCTTCCTCTCGCTGGTCGGGCCGCTCGGCGTACTCCTGCTCGATCCGGCCAATTTCGCCGGGAGCGGACCGTTCGGCCTGTCGGGCTATGCAACCGTCCTGATCCCGATCTTCTTCATTGGCTGGATGGTCAACGGCACCTTCCCGATCTTCATGGCGACCATTCCGTCGGAAACCTTCAAGCCGGTCCATCATGCGACGGTGCTCGGCCTGGCGATGGGGTTCTGCGAAGTGCTGGGCGGCGTGTTCGGACCGCCGGTCGCGGGGGCGCTGAACGATGCCTTCGGGATGGATACGTTCCTGTATGTCCTGATGGGACTGGCAGTGGTCAGCGGCTTCGTCGCCATGGGCCTCCAGGAAACGGCGCCCGCGGCGCTCCGCAAGCGCGGCAAGGTTTTCGAAGCAGTCTGAGCGCGCCGCTTTGCTTGCGCCGGTCCGGCCCATTGGGCAGGATGCGCCATGCCGAGTCTCGCCAAGGGATCGCAATTGGGAGGACATCTAATGCCTGAAGCACCCACCACCGAGCCCTGGGCCGGCACGCCGCCGGTGCCGCATTCGCTGAGGCCCGGTGCCAAGCCCGAAGCCTATATGGCGAAGATCGCCGAGGGGGACGAGCGGCTCTATGTCCCGATCGGGCGGCCGGCGGTGGAAGACGTCTATTCCAAGCCGGTCTGGATCAGCCCGACGCTCAACATGTGGGCCGACGTGCTGATGGCCAAGAAGCCCTGCATCGTGAACCGGCACTACCATCCCAAGCCGATCTGGGCGTATACGATCAGCGGCAAATGGGCCTATCTCGAACACGAGTGGACCGCGACCGCGGGCGATTTCATCTTCGAGACTCCGGGCGAGAGCCACACGCTGGTGTCCTACGAACACCCCGACCCGATGCGGGTGTTCTTCGTCGTTTCCGGCCCGCTGATGTGGATCGACGAAGCGGGCAACACGGTCGGCCATTACGACGTGTTCGATTACATCCGCGACGCGCGGGCGCACTACAAGGAGGTCGGCATTGCCGACGACTATCTCGACAGCCTGATGCGCTAGGATGCATACATCCCTCTCCCCTGAAGGGGAGAGGGAGGAGCCCCGTCTGGGGCGGAGGGAGAGGGGAATGTAACAAACTCCCCCCTCTCCCAACCCTCTCCCCCTGAAGGGGAGAGGGCAAATACCAACCAAAGGACCAATCCCTCATGGCCAATACGATGAAAGCCCCGGCATCGGACGTGAAAAGGATCGTCGATGTCCCGTTCAATCACCGCGACCTGGTCGAGCGGATCAGCCCGGGCGGGCGCTATATCGACATGGAATCGGACGTCGACAGCCCGTGGGTCCCGTTCGGGCCGAGCGCGGCGATCAAGCATCTGAGCTTCGATGTCCGGACCAACACCTATTCGAACATATTGTGGATGAAGGGCCCCGGCACGATCGGAACCCATTTGCATCGCGGCACCGTGACCATGGTCACCATCACTGGCTCGGTCCGCTATCTCGAATATGACTGGGTCGGCACTCCCGGCGGGCTGATCCTCGAAGTGCCGGGCGAGGCGCATACGCTGGTCACCGAGCATCCCGAAGGCTGCAAGCTGTTCGGCTGGATGACCGGCCCGATCGAATTCTACGATGCCGACGGCAAGTTCGTGGAGACGGTCGATGTCTGGTGGATGATCAGCCACTACGAAGCCTACTGCAAGGAGCAGGGCATCGCGGTGAACCCTAAGCTTTATCTTTGACCCCGAGCCCCCGCGAAGGCGGGGGCCTCAGGCGTCGCGCACCATTGAATGAGGTCCCCGCCTCCGCGGGGACGCAAGAGGACGAAATGACCGACCCACGCACATTGGACCAGTTCGACATCACCGGACGCTCGGCGCTGGTTACCGGCGCAGCCAGCGGGATCGGCCTCGCCTATGCCGAGGTCATGGCGGAGGCGGGCGCGAAGGTGTCCCTGACAGATATCGATGGCGAAGGCGCGGAACGCGAAGCCGCGCGGTTGCGGTCGGAAGGCTTCGACGCCCGCGCGGACGTCTGCGATGTCGCCGACCTCGCCCAGGTTGCCGCCGCGGTCGACAACCATGTCGCGGCCTATGGCGGGCTCGATATCTGCTTCGCCAATGCCGGGCTCGATGTCGGCAACGGCTTCTGGACCCCCAACGACAAGCGCAATCCCGCCGGCCAGATCGACGTCTACGATCCGCAAGCGTGGTACAAGTCGATCGGGATCAACCTCACCGGCCAGTTCCACACCGTGCGCGAAGCCGCCCGGGCAATGAAGATGAACGAGAAGACCGGCAGGCGCCGCGGCGGTTCGATCGTGATGACCAGCTCGAATGCCGCCGAGGTCAACGAGGCGATCGTCGGCGTGCCCTATATGGCGGCCAAGGCGGGGGTGAAGCACTTCATGCGCCACGCGGCCTATGAGCTTGCCGCCTTCGGGATCCGCGTGAACGCCATCGCGCCGGGACCGTTCGTGACAAACATCGGCGATGGCTGGGTCAAGAAGAACCCCGCCGCGAAGGCGGCGTGGGACAAGATGGTCCCGGTCGGGCGGATGGCCGAGACCTACCAGATCAAGCCGCTCGCCCTTTTGCTCGCCAGCGATGCGGGGAGCTATATGACCGGCAGCCACGTGATGATCGATGGCGGCATGCAGCTCGGCACGGTCAAGCCGCTGGTGTTCGAAGGAGAGTGATCATGCGCAAGTTCCTGTTGCCGCTCGCAGCCCTGGCCGCGCTTTTTCCGGCGCCCGCCACCGCGCAGGACAAGCCGCTCACTGTCGAAGTCCTGCGCACCAGCGCCGGTTCGCTCCATTCGAACGCCGCGCTGATCATGGGCGAGAAGGACGCGGTGCTGGTCGATCCGCCTTTCACCAAGGCCGATGCCCACCGGGTGGCAGCGATGGTGCTCGACAGCGGCAAGAACCTAACCCACATCTTCGTCACCCACGATCATCCTGACCATTTCTTCTCGATGGACGTGCTGGCCGAGGCCTTTCCCGACGCCGAGATCGTCGCCCATCCCGACGTCGTCGCCGCGATCTGGCGCTCGCTGCCGTTCAAGGTTCGCCGCTGGAGCCCGATGCTGGGACCGAACGGTCCGGCGCATCCTTCCGCGCCGGACGCGATGGACAGCGACACGATCGTGCTCGAAGGCCACGAACTCAGGGTAATCGGGCCGATGTGGGGCGATCATGCGGTTTCGACCGCGCTTTGGGCGCCCGGAATCAGGGCGCTGTTCCCCGGCGACCTCGTCTTCAACGAGGTGCATCTCTGGCTCGGCGAGCATGACCCCGAGAACGTGGCGGCCTGGGGCGAGTCGATCGAAACCCTGGCCGCGCTCGAGCCGGAGATTGTCGTCGCCGGACACGCCAGGCCCGGCCTGCCGAACGATGTCAGCGGGATCGACTTCACCCGCGCCTATCTGGCGGCCTGGCCGCGCCTGGTTGCCCAAGCGAACGACGCGGCAGGATTGCAGGAACTGGTGAAGGCCGAATTTCCGACCACGATCGACGTGCTCGACAATTTCATCCTGGTCAATTCATCCCAGGTCGCGATGGGCGAACAGCCGAAATGGGAAGAATGAGCAGCATTCTTTCGCAATCGCACCAGAACGCGTTTGCAATGCCGGTCCGCTAGGCGGTAGGCGGCACGCACCATGAACGGCAAGACCCCGACCTATTCGATCGTCACCACCTGCAAGGGCCGGCTCGACGATCTCAAGCAATCGCTGCCCCGTTTCGTGGCGCAGGACGATTGCGAGGTGATCGTCGTCGATTACGATTGCCCGCAACAGACCGGCGATTTTGTCGAACGGCACTTCCCCGGCGTGAAACTGGTCCGGGTGGCCGACCGGCCGAAGTTCAACCTGCCCGAGGCCCGCAATCTGGGGGTCGAACAGGCAAGCGGCAAGGTGCTGGTCTTCCTCGATGCCGACGTGATCGTGGCGGAGGATTTCCTGCCGCGGATCGCCTTTCCGCACGATCAGTTCGTCTATGGGACGTTCCGCGGCGAAACCAACAATTCGCTGCGCGGCAGCTGCATGATCAGGCGCGAGGATTTCGACCGGATCGGCGGGTATGACGAATTGCTGTCGGGATACGAGGGCGAGGACCTCGATATCTATATGCGGCTCAGGGTGCTGGGCGCCGAGCGCGTCTATCTCGATGAGGCGGCGGTCGAACAGGTCATCGACCAGACCGACGAAGAGCGGCTGCAATACCGCCCGCGCAATTTGCGGATGCAATTCCTGCGCGGCCAGCTCTACCAGCTGAGCAAGGAATTGCTGTTGCGCTCGCAAGACATGTTCGAGGTCGATCTCGATACCAGGCGCAAGATCATGGCCCAGGTCAACCGCCAGATCGGGCCGCTGATGAAAGGCGAGCGCGACTTCAAGCTGACCCTCAACTTCCCGGACCGCTACAAGCGCGGCCTGCTTGGCGATTTCGAATTCACCACTGCGGTCTCGGTCATGGCCAAGCGCAAACCGCGGAAACAGCAGGGGAAGAATTAGCCATGCGCGCCGTCACCTTCCAGGCCCTGCACCAGCCACTGCAATTCGCGGACCTGCCCGACCCGACGCCACAGGCGGGCGAAGTGGTGGTCAAGGTCGGACGCTGCGGGATCTGCGGCAGCGACCTGCACATGACCGAGGACGCGGTATATGGCTGCAAGCAGGGTGACGTATTGGGCCACGAATTCGCCGGCGAGGTGGTCGCGCTCGGATCGGGCGTCGAGAAGCTCAAGACCGGCGATCTCGTCTCGGTCATCCCGCTGATGAGCTGCGGGCATTGCGAGCATTGCCGCAAGGGCGAAGTGCAATGGTGCGAACAATTCGGCCTGCAGGGCGGCGGCTATGCCGAATTCGCGACCACCAGGCCGAACCAGTGCGTGAAGCTGCCGGGCGATGTCTCGCTGGCAGACGGCGCGATAATCGAGCCGCTCGCGGTTGCGCTGCATGGCGTGAACCTGTCGGGCCTCAAGAAGGGCGACAAAGTGCTGGTTCTGGGCGCGGGGCCGATCGGGCTGGCGGTCGCCTTCTGGGCCAGGCGTATGGGCGCGGCCAGGATCGCGGTCCAGGACATTGCCGAGCACCAGCGCAACCGCGCGCTCGAAATGGGCGCGGACGTCTTCGTGGTCGACCCGCAAGACCCGATCGGCAGCGCGACACGCGCACTGGGCGGCAAGGCCGATATCGTGTTCGAATGCGTCGGCATCCCGGGGCTGATCGAACAGGCGGTCCAGCAGGTGCGCAACCGCGGCACAATCCTGCTGCTCGGCCTGTGCACCAGGCCCGACACGTTCAACAGCTTCGCGATGCTCTCGAAAGAGGTGCGCCTCGTCACCAGCGCCTTCTTCACCCGGCAGGAATACGAGGCCGCGCTCGACGCGCTGGCGGCAGGAGCGATGGAACCGCGGCTGCTGGTGACCGACACGATCGCGCTCGACGAGACGCCGGAAGTGTTCGAACAACTCAAGCACCGCACCAGCCAATGCAAGGTCTTGATCGCACCTTGAGCCTTTGGCCAAACCGGTCGGGCAGGGGAAGGAAGAGGAAGCAGACTGTGAACGCAAGATTCGGCAAGGAACCCGCGCTGGCGGAGTTGGTCGCGGGCCTCAGGGCGGGCGAACTCGACTTCGCCGACGATCCGGCCAAGGCCCGCGTGGATTTCGAAGCGGCGCTGGCCTTGAGCCCGGTCGCCGACGACCTCGCTTTCGAGGAGGTCGAGTTGGCCGGCGTCAAGATCCTCAAGGGGAGCTACGACGGAGCGGACCCCGATCGCGCGCTGCTCTATCTCCATGGCGGGGCCTTCATTGCCGGGAGCGCCTTCGGTTATCGCGGCCTCGCCGCCGAACTGGCCCGCGCGGGCGGATTGACGAGCTGGTCGGTCGATTACCGGCTCGCGCCGGAGCATCCGTTCCCGGCCGCGGTCGAGGATTGCCTCGCGGTCTATCGGGTCCTCGTCGCCCAGGGCATTCCTCCGGCGAGAATCATCCTGGCGGGAGACAGCGCCGGCGGCGGGCTCGTGCTCTCGACCCTGATCGCCCTGCGCAATGCCGGCGAAAGCCTCCCCGCGGCGGCCATCCTGCTCTCGCCCTTCGCCAACCTCGCCTGCGACGGCTCGACCTACGCCACGAAGGCCGATGTCGACCCCTCGCTCACGGTCGAAGGCCTGCGTGCGGGCGCGGCGAAGTATCTGGGTTCGACCGATCCGCGACACCCCGAAGCATCGCCCACCTTTGACAGCCTGGCAGGCTTGCCGCCTTTGCTGATCCAGGTCGGCTCGGCCGAGATCCTGCTCGACGATGCGATCCGGATTGCCGAAGTGGCAGGTGCGGCAGGCACACCGGTAAGGCTCGATATCTGGCCGAACATGCCGCATGTCTTCCCCGCCTTCGCCTTCATGCTTGAGGCAGGAAAGCTGGCGCTGCAGGATGCTGGGCAATTCATGAGGCAGGCCCTGGCGGGCTAGACCAACAAGTGGAGGGGACCATGAGCGAGCGCAATCCGATTCCGGCCGAACTGGATGTCCTCGTCGTCGGCGCGGGCTTTGCGGGAATCTACATGCAATACAGCCTGCGCGAGGCGGGCTTCACCTCGCATGTTGTCGAAGCGGGATCGGGCCTTGGCGGCACGTGGTTCTGGAACCGCTATCCCGGGTGCCGCTGCGACATCCCGAGCATCGATTACTCCTATTCCTTCTCGCCCGAGCTTGAGCAGGAATGGCGCTGGACGGAACGCTACGCCACCCAGCCGGAAATCCTCGCCTATCTCGACCACGTCGCCGAACGCTTCGACCTCAAGCGTGACATGACTTTCGACACGAGAGTGACGAGGGCAGCCTGGAACGAGGACACCCATGACTGGACGGTCGAGACCGATCGCGGCGACACGATCACGGCGCGCTTCGTGGTGCTCGGCACCGGATCGCTCTCGAAGCCGAACCCGCCCGACCTGCCCGGGCTCGAAAACTTCGAAGGCGTCATCGTCCAGACCGCCCAATGGGACGATTCGATCGATGCGAGCGGCAAGCGGATCGCCGTGTTCGGAACCGGTTCGTCGGGTATCCAGGCAATCCCGCAACTGGCCCGGATCGCCAGCAAACTGACGGTCTTCCAGCGCACGCCCAATTATGCGGTGCCGGCCAGCAACCACGCCTTGAGCGACGAGCAATTCAAGGAGGCGATTGCGGATATTCGCACCGCGCGCGACAAGGCGCGGCATTCGCCTTTCGGTTTTCCCGGAGACATCCTCCCCGGATCGGCCAGGGCGGATAGCGAGGAAGGCCGGGCGCGACGCTTCGAGCAGCAGTGGCATGCCGGCACCACCGGGCTGCTGATGGCCTATGAGGACCTGCTGTTCGACGAAACGAGCAATGCCTACGCCGCGCAATTCGTGCGCGACAAGATCGCCTCGATCGTTGGCGATCCGGACAAGGCCCGCAAGCTGAGTCCGGCCTATCCGCTCGCCTCGCGGCGGATGTGTTCGGAAATCGATTTTTACGCCACCATGGCGCGCGACGATGTGACGCTGGTCGATGTCCGCGAAGAGCCGGTGTTCGAAGTCACGGCGGACGAAATCGTGACCGAAAAGGGGAGGTATCCCGCCGACATCATCGTCTTCGCGACAGGGTTCGAGGCCTGCATCGGCGCGATCAAGGCGATCGACATTCGCGGCAGGGGCGGCGCCTCGCTGAAGCGCGAATGGGAGATGGGGCCGCGCAGCTATCTCGGACTGACGGTCGCGGGATTCCCGAACCTGTTCACCGTGACCGGCCCCGGTAGCCCGTCGGTATTGTCGAACATGGTGGTTTCGATCGAGCAGCATGTCGAATGGATCACACAATGCCTCAAGGATATGCGTGAAAGTGGCTCGACCACGGTCGAACCGGAGCGGGCGGCCGAGCAGGCCTGGATGCACCATGTCGACGAGGTCGCCAACATGACACTCTTCCCGCGCGCCAGCAGCTGGTACAAGGGCAAGACCGCCGATGGGGCCGAGGTGTTCATGCCCTATGTCGGCGGAGTCGGCACCTATCGCGCCAAATGCAACGAGATCGTCGAGGCCGGATATGCGGGCTTTTCGATGACAGCAGATGTGACGGCCTGAACGAAATCCCCTCGATCCCGGGGGCGAATGCCCCACTCACAAAAGTTTCCGGTGAAACCTGCAGGTGCGCCAATGCAACGCTTTGGCGCAATCCGGCGTTTTGCACTCAATTTTCCTCCCCGATGCGATTGACGCGCTTTTTATGAATATGTATTCATATTCACATTAAGTGCGAATGCGGATTCGCGTTCGTATAATTCCGGTCGGGGAAGCCCGATGACCGGGAGGGAGTGCATTGCCGGGGCCGAACCGGGCCGAGGCATGAAACAACGGGGAGGGAATTACGTGACTACCATTACTCACAAGTCCGCTCGGCAGGCGTTCCGCAAGGTGCTTGCCTGCGGTGCCAGCCTGGCCGTTCTCGGCATCGGCGCAACCCCTGCATTGGCGCAGGATCAGGAAGATGACACTCCGATTGTCGTCACCGGTTCGCGCCTGATCGTGCCTTCCGGCATGGATACGCCGGTTCCGGTTACGGCCGTCGAAGCCGAAGTGCTGGACGCGATGGATCCTTCCTCGCTGATCAGCAGCGTCTCGCAGCTTCCCCAGTTCTTCGCCAACACCACGCCCAATTTCAGCAACTTCTTCGTGCGCGGCGGCACGGGCAACCTCAACCTGCGCGGCCTGGGCCAGAACCGGACACTGACCCTGCTTAACGGCCGCAGGGTTCCTTCGAGCAGCGCCTTCGGCGGGGTCGACATCAACCTTTTCCCCGAGGCGATGATCAGCGGGATCGAGGTCGTGACGGGCGGTGCATCGGCGGCTTACGGTACCGATGCTGTCGCGGGCGTGACGAACTTCCTGATCGATACCAATTTCACGGGCCTGACAATCGATCTGCAAGGCGGCATCACCGGCGAAGGCGACGGCGAAAACTACGAGGCGAGCATCGCCTATGGTGTTCCTCTCGGAGATCGCGGCCACTTCCTCGTTTCCGGTTCCTATGCCAACCAGGAAGGCGTGCACGACATCACTTCGCGCGACTGGTACAACAGCACCGGCGCAGTGAACGTGGGCGGTGTGTGGACCGATTTTCCGGATGTCCACTCGATGACCGCTTCGTTCGACGGCATCATTTCTTCGACCAACCCGGCGATCAACGGCCTCGCCTTCGATCGCAACGGCAATTATGCGCCGTTCGTTCCGGGTTCGGTGACCCAAGGTTCGATCGGCGGAGCCGGTCCGGCTGCCGGTCGCACGGTTGGCGGTGACGGGGATGATCTCAACAGCGAGGTTTTCACGCTCTATCCGGATACCGAACGCTACAATATCTTCGCCTATGCCGATTACGAGCTGGCCGACAACGTAACCGTATTCGCGCAATATATGCACGGATATAATCGCCAGTTCCAATGGAACAATCCGCGCGCGTCGCTGCAGGGTGCGCCGACCGCGATAACTATCTTCCAGGACAATGCCTTTTTGCCGGATTCACTGCGCGACATCATGGTCGCGAACAATATTCAATCGTTCAACCTGCGGCGTGTCGGCAGTATCGAAGACATCGGTGACGTCTGGTTCGAAGACCACATCACCCAGAATATCGGGACGGTCGGCTTCGATGCCGATATCGACAGCAATGGCGGCTTCCTCGATGGCTGGAACATCAACGGCTACTACCAGTACGGCCACAGCCGCCGCGTGTGGGACCAGCACACCCTGCGTATCGACCGTATCTTTGCCGCGGTTGACGCAGTGGATGACGGTACTGGCAACATTGTCTGCCGCGTCTCGCTCGATCCCGAAGGCGCTGCAGCCTTTCCGGGCTGCCAGCCGCTCAACCTGTTCGGCCGCGGCAACGCATCGGCGTCGGCGATCGATTACGTGCTCGGCAACGATGTTGGCCTCAACATCACCACGCCGCTCTATTTCGCCAATCTCGGTTTGACCGGCGAGACGCTGAGCTACACTTCGGTGGCGCCCAAGCGTAACATCACCACCTTCGAACAGCACTTCGCGGAAGTTTCCGCGAGCGGCGAAGTGATCGACCTTCCGGCCGGCCCGCTTTCGCTTGCTCTGGGCGCTTCCTATCGCGAGGAATCGATCTATCAGGTGGTCCAGGATACGGCGAACCTGCAATCGAACCACGACGGGGCCTATCACCCGTGCAGCCTTGCCACGGCCGCGACTCTCGGTCTACGCGGCCTGAGCCCGCCGGACTGCGGCAACACCGTTGCCTTCCAGTTCTCGAAAGTCTCGAACATCCAGGGCAATGCCAATGTCAAGGAACTCTTCGCCGAAACGCTGATCCCGATCTTCGACACGGGCTCGGGCACATCGCTGACGGTCAACCTTGCCGGCCGCTGGGCGGATTATTCCGGTTCGGGCGAAATCTGGGCCTACAAGGGCGGTGTCGATTTCAACGTGGTCGAAGGCCTGCGCCTGCGCGGCACCTATTCGCGCGACGTGCGTGCCGGCAACCTGTCGGAGCGCTTCGACAAGACCGGCGGCGTCGGTAACGTCAACGATGTACGCAGCGCGGCCGAGAATCCGACCTGGGGCGGCCAGACCTACCAGGTCACCGTATTCTCCGGCGGCAACCCCGCCATCCGGCCCGAAGAGGCGGACACCTACACTGTGGGTGCCGTGCTCCAGCCGGCCTTCTTCCCCGGCTTCTCGGCCTCGGTGGACTGGTACCAGGTCGAGATTACCGATGCGATCGCCACTGTCGGCACCCAGGAAGTGGTCCGTCGTTGTTTCGAAGACGACGAGCAGCAGTTCTGCGACCTGATCACCACCGACGCAGCCGACAACGGAAAGATCATCCTGGTTGGCAACCAGTTCGTGAACGTCGCCCAGTCGCGGGTGGAAGGCATCGACGTCGAACTCGGCTATCGTAGTGATATCAACCTCCTCGGTGGCGGGAACGAGCGCATTTCGAGCCGCGTTTTCCTCGCCTGGTTGCTTGACCGGTCCGATATCGGCGCGACCGGGGCGGTGACCAACTTTGACGGCCTCACCGGCGTCGCTCCCGATACCGGCGGTCTCGGCCTGTTCCCGCGCTTCCGGGCAACCGGCAATTTGACCTACAATAACGGTCCGTTCTCGCTGTTCTTCCAGGGTCGCGTGATCGGTTCGGGCGCGCGCAGCTTTACCCTGGCGCCGGAAGCGATCGCGGACAACGATACGCCTTCGGTGTTCTATGCCGATATGCGGCTTTCTTACGAACTCGAGTTTGGCGATACGACAATCGAACTTTGGGGTTCGGTCACCAACCTGTTCGACAAGGATCCTCCGGTCGAAGGCACCTATTCGACCTTCACCGGCGCTTCGACCCAGTACAATGCCGGCCTGTTCGACGTCCTCGGGCGCCGTTTCACGATCGGCGCGAAATTCGAAATGTAGATCTCCTTATCACAGGAAGGGGATGGGGCGGGTGGCTTCGGCCATCCGCCCTTTTTTTGGCCTTCGCCCTGCGCGCGGCCGTGGCTCCCGAAAATCCTTGCCTTGCTAAGAATTCGCGCTTGCATGCC
>NZ_DBNHSF010000082.1:0-10683 GCF_057143545.1 Candidatus Andeanibacterium sp. | reverse complement strand
CAGCGGTCGATCGACCCTTGTATCCAGTGGGCGAACAATCTCGCGGACGGCGCGATCTCGCAGCAGTTTGCAAACAACTGCGCCGCCGACGGCGTTCCGGGAGACCATACCGGGGCCGGCATCGAAGCGACCATCTATACCGGCGGCGGTATCGGTGCGCTCGAGCCCGAGACTTCGACCGCATGGACGGCCAGCGCGATCCTGACCCCGTATTTCGACTTCCTGCCGGATACGGAATTCAGCATTGCAGTCGATTATTTCGATATCGAGGTCAAAGGGGAGATCGCATCGCTGGGAGCATTGACGACCGTCTCGAGCTGCTATGCCTCGGACTTCTTCCCGACAGATCCGTTGTGTTCGCTGTTCGCCCGTAACGACGACCTGTCGCCGAGCGATCCGGACTGGAACTCGGGCAGCCCGAGCAATATCGCCCGGGCGCGCAGCTCGTTCGTCAACATCAACAGCCAGCAGAATCGCGGCGTCGACGTGACCACCCGGATCGTGCACGATTTCGGTGGCGACACGACGCTGTCGTTCCAAGGCCAGATGACCTGGCAGACCAAGGACGTCGTGGCCCTGTTCGAGGGAACCGACGAAGACAATAACGGCGAGGCCGGCGAACCGATCTTCGTCGGCGATTTCCGCCTGACGCTCGAACACGGTCCGTGGTCGTTCTTCTACGGCCTCGACGTAGTTGGCGGCACGGACAATCGTCGCGACTATCTCGACCAGAACTTCGGCACCGAAGTGCCGATCGACACGCCGATTTGTCGTCAATTCACGGTTTACCCGGACGAGGTGTGTATCAAGCTGACGACCGAGGCGACCTTCTATCACTCGATCTCGATCACCCGCGAGTTCGGCGAGCACCTGCGGGTTACCGGCGGTGTCTCGAACTTGTTCAACACTGCGCCGCCGCGCGTTTCCAACACCGGCGGCAACGGCGTGAACGATTTCGGCCACGGCGTGCTCTATTCGCAGTACGACCTGCTCGGCATCCGCGGGTTCCTGAACGTCAACGTCAAATACTGATCTACCCCGATCCGGTTGGATCGCATGAACGAGGGCGGCAGGTGACAAACCCGCCGCCCTTGCTCTATCTGGAGCTGTCATGAGCCAGCCGCAGCAAAATCGCACGATGGTCCGCCTCAAGCCCGACACGCTTGACGAGGAGAACCGCAAGTTCGAGCAGGTGCGCTTGCCCAGGCCGCTGTTCCTCAACAGCGTGCCGAAATCGGGCTCGCACCTGTTGCGCAACATCATGCGGATGTTCGTGCCGGTGGCCGACCATTACAACGTCCAGTTCATCCAGTGGGGCAACCTCCAGCAGCATGTCGCGGCTTTCAAACCCGAAAGCCGGATGCTGAGCTGGGGCCATCTGATGTTTTCCGACGCATCGGCGGTCGAGACCGGGCCGGCGCGCAAGATCATCCTCGTGCGCGATCCCTACACCTGGGCCCTGGCCCGGGCGCGGTTCTTCCTGTCGGACGAATTCGGCGACAACACCATGCTGGTGAAGAGCGGCGAGCTGACCGTCGACAGCCTGCTGAACCTCATGATCTTCGGCATCCACGGCAAGGCGATGTCGATGCGCGACCTGTTCAACTATAACGCCGTGGCCTGGATGGGCACCGATTGCACCGTGATCAAATATGAAGACCTGCTCGACGCAGTGAAGAATCTCGACGCGACGGGTCTGGATGGCGAACGGTCGGAAGCCTGCTTCATGCGGCTGTTCGAGGCGGCGGGCCTGGCCAAGATCCACGACGACTGGCGCGAACGCGTGCGGATCGGCTCGGACCGCAAGCAGAGCGGCACCGCGCGCGAGAACCTGAGCGAGATCGGGATCGAAATCCCCAAAGAGCTCAACGACGAGAGGAAGGCGCTGGTCGATTATGCGGCGCCCGGCCTGCGTCGGATCCTCGGCTACGAATAGCTGCGCCGTCAGGCGATGGAGAAATTCAGCTCCCCGTCGCCCTCGTCGATCGACACGGTCGTCCCGTCTGGCAGCTCGCCCTCGAGGATCTTTTCCGCCAGCGGATCCTGGACATAGCGCTGCACCGCCCGCTTGAGCGGCCTTGCGCCATAGACCGGATCGTAACCCACCCGGCCGAGCCAGCGCTTGGCCGCGTCGGTCAGTTCGAGCGTGATCTTGCGGTCCTTCAAGAGCTTCTGCACCCGCGCGACCTGGATTTCGACGATCGGCGCCATGTGCTCCTGCGCCAGCCGGTGGAACAGGATCACTTCGTCGAGCCGGTTGAGGAATTCGGGACGGAAATGGCTGCGCACGACTTCCATCACCTGCGGTTCGACATCCTCGACCTTCTGCCCCTCGTCGAGATTCGAGAGGAACTGGCTGCCGAGGTTGGAAGTCAGGATGATCAGCGTGTTGGAGAAATTGACCTCGCGGCCCTGTCCGTCGGTCAGGCGGCCGTCGTCGAGCACCTGCAGCAGCACGTTGAACACGTCCTGGTGCGCCTTCTCGACCTCGTCGAACAGCACGACCTGGTAGGGCCGGCGCCGCACGGCTTCGGTCAGCACGCCGCCTTCCTCGTAGCCGACATAGCCCGGAGGCGCGCCGATCAGGCGGGCAACCGCGTGCTTTTCCATGAATTCCGACATGTCGATCCGGACCATCGCCGTATCGTCGTCGAACAGGAATTCGGCCAGCGCCTTGGTCAGTTCGGTCTTGCCGACGCCCGTGGGCCCGAGGAACAGGAAGCTGCCGAGCGGCCGGTTGGGGTCCTGCAGCCCGGCGCGGGCGCGGCGGACGGCCTTCGACACCGCTTCGATCGCATCGGCCTGGCCGATCACGCGCCTGCCCAGAACCTCTTCCATGTTGAGCAGCTTCTCGCGCTCGCCTTCCATCATCTTGTCGACCGGCACTCCGGTCCAGCGGCTCACCACCGAGGCGATATCGTCCTCGGTCACTTCCTCGCGCAGCAGCGCGTTTTCAGCATTGCCACGGGCTTCCTCGAGCTTCTTTTCGAGCTCGGGGATGGTGCCGTAGGACAGTTCGCCCGCCCGGGCGAGATCGCCCGAACGCTGCGCCTGTTCGAGTTCGAGCCGGGCCTGGTCGAGTTCTTCCTTGATCTTGCCTTCGGCGGCGATCTTGTCGCGCTCGTTCTGCCAGCGGGTGGTCAGTTCGGAACTTTGCTGTTCGAGATTGGCGAGCTCCTCGCGCAAGGTCTTCAGGCGGTCCTTCGACGCCGAATCCTTTTCCTTGGCGAGCGCGGATTCCTCGATCTTGAGCTGGATGATCCGCCGGTCGAGCGATTCGATCTCCTCCGGCTTCGATTCAACTTCCATCCGGATTCGGCTGGCCGCCTCGTCCATCAGGTCGATCGCCTTGTCGGGCAGGAAGCGGTCGGAAATATAGCGGTTCGAGAGCGTCGCCGCCGCGACCAGCGCATTGTCGGTGATGTTCACCCCGTGATGCAGCTCGTATTTCTCCTTGAGGCCGCGGAGAATCGAGATCGTATCCTCGACGCTCGGCTCGGCGATGAATACCGGCTGGAACCGCCGTTGGAGCGCAGCGTCCTTCTCGACATATTTCTGGTATTCGTCGAGCGTCGTCGCGCCGATGCAGTGCAATTCGCCGCGCGCGAGGGCCGGCTTCAGGAGGTTGCCCGCGTCCATCGAACCTTCCGAAGCGCCCGCCCCGATCAGCGTATGCATCTCGTCGATGAACAGGATGATGTCGCCTTCGGCGCCCTTCACCTCGTCGAGCACCGATTTCAGGCGCTCCTCGAACTCGCCGCGATATTTCGCGCCGGCGATCAGCGAGCCCATGTCGAGCGCCATCAACCGGCGGTCCTTGAGACTGTCGGGCACGTCGCCATTGGCGATGCGCAGGGCAAGGCCTTCGGCGATGGCGGTCTTGCCGACCCCGGGATCGCCGATCAGCACGGGATTGTTCTTGGTCCGGCGGGCGAGGATCTGGACGGTGCGGCGGATTTCCTCGTCGCGGCCGATCACCGGATCGAGCTTGCCGTCGCGCGCAGCTTGCGTGAGGTCGCGGGCGAACTTGCTCAATGCGTCGTAGGTGTCCTCGGCGCTCGAACTGTGCGCAGCACGGCCGCCGGTCGCTGCCTGGATCGCCTCTTCGAGCTTTTTCGGGTCGACATTGGCCGCCTTGAGCGCCTGCCCGGCATGGTTGGTGAGGCCGAGCGCGAGCGCCTGGAGGATACGCTGCACCGGCACGAAGCTGTCGCCGGCCCTGGTCGCGAGCTGTTCGGCCTGGTCGAGCACGCGTACGCTGTCATTGTCGAGCCCGGGAGTCGCTTGCGCACCGCTGCCCGAAACCGCGGCGATCTTGGCCAGTGCCTTGTCGGTTTCTTCCAGCGCGATCCCGGCGTTGCCGCCTGCGCGCTGGATCAGTTGCGCGGCCATGCCTTCGCTGTCTTCCAGGAGGGCCTTGAGCAGGTGCTCGGGCGTGATCCGCTGGTGGTTCATGCGGATCGCGACGGTCTGCGCCGACTGGATGAAGCCCTTGGCGCGATCGGTAAACTTCTCGAGATTCATGGGGTTGCCCTCACTAAATTACCCGCATGAGATAGTGTTGCACATCGGCAACACAAGAGTGTCGGGCCAAAAAACCGCATCGCCCTTCCCTTCCCGTTTCCGCCATCCCAATCTGTCCCCCAACAGCTGGAAAAGCGAGGCATTTTTGTCCCAGACCGGCTATATGGGGTGCTGGGAGAGAGATTCCATATGCGAATTTGGCTGCGTCGGATTGGCTGGACGGTTCTGGCGCTGCTGCTCGCAGCATTTGTGACGCTGGCGACCTGGGAACCGTTCCTCGCCCAGCGCGGCAAAGCGCCGCCCGCGGCGAGCTACGAAGCCGAGATCGTGCGCGACGAATTCGGCGTGCCGCACATCCACGGCAAGCGCGATGTCGATGTCGCTTTCGGGATCGCCTGGGCGCATGCGGAAGACGACTTCTGGACCCTGCAGGATGTGCTGGCGATGACCCGCGGGCGCTATGGCGCGATCGCCGGCGAGGAAGGCGCGGCGATCGACTTCGCCTATCACCTGATCGACGCGCGCGGCACGGCGGAGCGGGAATATGGAGCGCTGCCCGAAGACGTCCGCGCGCTGGTCGAAGCCTATGCCGGCGGCCTCAACCGCTATGCCGAGGAGCATCCGCGCGAGATCAAGCTCGGCAATTTGTTCCCGGTCGACGGCATTGACATCGCCACTGGTTTTGCGCTGCGCCAGCCGTTCTTTTTCCAGATCGACAAGGTCATCGCCCCGCTGGTTGCGGGCGAGGACCCGCCGCGCGACCAGGGGCCGTCGCTCAACCCGCTCGGCAAGGGCGCGGAGGATGCCGGTTCGAACGCATTCGCGATCGCTCCCTCGCGCGACCCCGATGGCGTGACCCGGCTGGTCTCGAACACCCACCAGCCCTGGCGCGGCAATGCGGCATGGTACGAACTGGTCGTCGAAAGCGAGGAAGGCTGGCATTTTGCCGGGGCAACTTTCCCCGGCGCGCCCTTCCCGCTCCTGGGCCACAACGAGCAGCTCGGCTGGACCAACACGGTCAACCGGCCCGACATCGTCGATGTCTACCGGCTCGAACTGGATCAAGGCGGCAAGAACTATTTGCTCGACGGGCAATGGAAGCCTCTGGAACGAGACGACATTCGCCTCCCGATCAGGTTCGGCCCGATCGTCCTCCCGGTCACACGCACGATCTGGCGCAGCGAGCACGGCCCGGTGATCAGGAACGACAATGGCGCGTTCGCGATCCGCTATGGCGGGATGGGCCGGATCGACCAGCTGACCCAGTATTTCCGGCTCAACAAGGCGAGGAGCTTTGCCGAGTGGAAGGCAGCGCTGGCGATGCAGGCGGTGCCGTCGACCAATTTCGTCTATGCCGACGAGGCCGGGAACATCTTCTTCCAGTACAACGCCGCGATCCCGCAGCGCGTGGCAGGCCCCGACTGGCGCGGGATCGTCGACGGCACAAGATCGGACCTGATCTGGCGCGAGATGGTGCCGTTCGCTGCCATCCCGCATTACGAGAATCCCGCCTCGGGCTATCTGTACAATGCCAACAATACGCCCTTCTCGGCCGCCGGACCGGGCAGCAATCTCTCGGCGGACGATTTCCCGCCCGAATGGGGTGTCGAACTGGTCATGACCAACCGCGCCTACCGCGCCGAAAGGCTGCTCGCCCAAGCGAATATGATCGACCGGGCGACGCTCGAGCGGATCAAATACGACACCGGCTGGGAACGCATCGGCTATGTCGCGCGCATGCTCGACGGGATTGCTGCGCTCGAGCTGTCGGACGAGCCGCACTTGCGGGAGGCCCAGCGCCTGCTCGCAACCTGGGACCTCGATTCGGACGGCGAAGGCGCGGCTGACGCGCTCGCCAACCTCGTGCTCAAGGAAGCGACCCGCACCGAATTCAACGGCTGGGCGTTTCCCGATCCGCGCGGCCAGCTCGAATTCGCCACCGACCTGCTGCTGACCCATTTCGGGCGGCTCGACGTGCCGCTGGCCGAGCTGCAACGACTGCGCCAGGGAAGTGGCAAGACTTATGTCGACCTGCCCTATGACGGCGGCAGCGACACGCTCCGCGCGGCGACCAACTGGACGGTCGAGCCGGACGGGCGGATCTCGCTGATCCACGGCGACAGCTTCCTGATGTTCGTCGAATGGGCGCCGGGCCGGAAGGTACGCTCGCAATCGATCGTTCCCTTCGGCAGCGCGACCACCAGGCCCGAGCGCCCGCACCACACCGACCAGTCCGCATTATTTGTCCGAAAGCAGCTCAAACCGGTCCGTTTCGAACGCGCCGATGTGCTCGCAAATGCCGTTCGTCGATATGTCGTGACGAGCACGCCCCGAGCCGTTAGGCAGTTGGTTTCCCGTAAAACCAGTTGAGGCAGTCAATGCGCCGCGTCTTTCTTTCCGTCCTAGCTCCGCTTTCGTTGGCCGTTCTCGCATTAGCGCCCGTCGCGGCGCAAACCGAGGCACCCAAGACCGTCGAGCCGGCGCCGCTGTCCGAGCTGATTGCAAAAGTCGAGATTCCTTACGAGAGTTTCACGCTCGACAACGGGCTCGAAGTGCTGGTGCACGAGGATCGCACGGCCCCGATGGTGGCGGTCGGGGTGTGGTACGATGTCGGTTCCAAGCACGAGCCTGACGGCAAGACCGGCTTTGCCCATCTGTTCGAACACATCATGGGCTATGGCACGGAGAATATCCCGGGCGGCGAGAACCTGCTGCTCGATGCCGCAGGCGCCACTGGCGACAATGCCTCGACCTGGTTCGACCGGACCAATTATTACGTCACCGTTCCGACCGGGGCGCTCGACCTCGCGCTGTTCGCCAAGAGCGACCAGATGGGCTACTTGCTCGGCGGGGTGACCCAGGAAACCCTCACCAACCAGATCGGCGTGGTCCAGAACGAGAAGCGCAACGGGCTCAACAATCCCGGCGGCGCGCTCGAATTCGAAGTGCTCGAGCGGCTCTATCCGCGCGGCCATCCCTACCGCCACGACACGATCGGATCGATGGCCGATCTCGACGCCGCCAGCCTCGAGACGGTCAAGCAATGGTTCCGCGATCATTACGCGCCCAACAACGCCGTGCTGGTGCTGGTCGGCGATATCGATGTCGAAACCGCAAAAGAGAAGGCGCAGACCTGGTTCGGCGCGATCCCGCCCGGCCCCGAGGCGCCCGACGTCAACGCCCCCGTGCCGACGCTCGATGCGCCCCAGCGGTTCACGCAGACGACCCCGGTGCCGGTCACCGTCATCCGCAAATACTGGGCCGTACCCGGAAGCAAGGAGCAGGACAGCCTCGCGCTCGACCTGTTCGGCCAGGTGCTGGGCGGGCTGGCCAGTTCGCGGCTCGACAACGCCCTGGTCCGCGGATCGGAAGTGGCGGTCGCGGTCTCGGCCGGAAATCTGAGCTTTGTCGACGCGGGCCTGTTCATCGTGGAGGCTATGGTAAAGCCGGGGGTCGATCCCGCCGTGGTCGAGCAGGCGCTCGATGCCGAACTTGCGCGGCTGATGGAAGAAGGCCCGAGCGAAGATGAACTCCAGCGGGCCAAGACCGGGACGGTCGGCTCGCTCATTCGCACGCTCGACGGCTTGAGTGGCGGCGGAGGCCGCGCCGGATTGCTGGCCCAGGGCGAGCTCTATTTCGGCAATCCCGAACATTATCGCCGCGAATTGGCGGCCTATGTCGCGCTCGATCCCGAAGCCGTGCGACTGGCCGGGCAACGCTGGCTTTCGCGACCGGACCTGACCGCGATCCTCGAACCCGGCGCACCCGATTTCAGCGAGGATCCCGGTGGCAAGGCAGGCGGCGTCGCGCAGGAATATCTTGTTCCGCAGGCAATCCCGGCAGGCCTTTCCGCCACTACGGCCGGGGCGCCCGATCGCGCTACGCCCCCGCCGGTCGCCGAGGTGCAGGGCTTCGACTATCCCGAAATCCAGCGGGCGACGCTGAGCAATGGCATGCGCGTGCTGCTGCTGTCGATGACCGACGTCCCGGTCGTCTCGGTCCAGGTCAGCTTCGATGCCGGCTACGCCGCCGATCCGCGCGATGCGCTGGGCACGCAGTCGCTGATGATTTCGCTGATGGACGAAGGCACCGTCAATTACGACCCGACCGAATTCGCGATCGCCCAGGAACGCCTCGGCGCGGCAATCGGCGGCAACACCGAATGGGACCAGACGACCTTCGGGCTCAACGCGCTGTCGGCCAATCTCGCTCCCTCGCTCAGCCTGCTCGCCGAATATATTCGCGAGCCGGCGATGGACCCGGCCAGCCTCGAACGGGTGCGCGCGCAGCAGCTCACCGCCATTCGCGGCGAGATCGAGGATCCCAACGAGCTGATCAAGCGAGTGCTCTATCCGGTCGTTTACGGGCCCGACCACCCTTACGGCATCCCGCCGTCCGGGCTCGGCGAAGAGTCTGCCGTCGCGCGTTTGACGACCGACGATCTGCGCACCTTCCACGGCAAGTGGCTGCGCCCGGATATCGCCACCATCTACGCGGTCGGCGATACCACACTGGCCGAGCTCACCGCTGAACTCGAAGCGAGCTTCGGTAGCTGGAAGGCGCCTGCGACCCCAGCCCCAGCCAAGGAATACGAAGTCGCCATCCCCGAACCGAGACAGCGCATCGTGCTGGTCGATACTCCGGGAGCCCCGCAAACGATCATCCGCGGCGTGCGGGTGCTCGATCGGAAGGGAACCGACGACCTCGTGGCGCTGGAGGCCGCCAACGATGCGTTCGGCAATGGTTCTCTGTCGCGGATGTTCCAGGAGATCCGCCAGGCACGCGGCTGGTCCTATTCGCCGGCGAGCTTCCTCACCCAGACGCGGGATCGCCCGCTGTTCATCATGCACGCCCCGGTCCAGAACGACCGCGCGGGCGAAACGGTGGCGCTGATGCGCCAACTGCTCACCGACTTCAACGGGGCAAGGCCGATCACGGCCGAAGAGACCGAGCGGGTGATCGAATCCTCGCGCCGCAGCCTGCCGGCGCTGATTTCGAGCAATGGCGCGCTGCTCAACACGCTGATCGAGATCGACCAGTTCGATCGGCCCGACGACTATTTCGAAACGCTCGCCGGAACCTATGCCGGGCTCGATCGCACGATCCTGGCCGGCGCGGCGGCGCAGGAACTGCGCGAGCCGGAGCTGGTTTTCTTCGTGGTGGGCGATCGGCAAGTGATCGAACAGCAGCTCAAGACGCTCGACTTGCCGCTTGAATATTTCAATACTGACACTAATGTTAGCAACTAAACCATGATGCGGCGTAAGCCACTGAAAAGAGGAGATTTCGATGTCCGTAGCCGGAACCTATGAAACCGTGACCAAGAGCCCGATGGGCGACCAGAACGGCACCTTCACCGTCGTCCCGGGCGACGATGGCACTACCTTTACCGGATCGCTGGCTGGCGGGCTGGGTTCGCTCGACGTCAAGGACGGCAAGATCGACGGCAACACGTTGACCTGGAAGATGAACATGACTGTGCCGATGCCGCTCGAACTCACTTGCACTGCGACGATCGACGGCGACCAGCTGACCGGTACCGTCAACGCCGGGGCCTTCGGCGACATGCCGATCACCGGGCACCGTTCAGGCTGAGCCTGAGGCAATTCGAATTCGGAAAGGGCACCCGCTGCGGTGCCCTTTGCTTGACTTCAGCGCAACTGCCGCTTGAGCGCCTGGTAGGCGGCCGCCGTCGCCGCATTGGCGAGGTTGAGCGAGCGGATGTGGTTCGAGCGCATCGGCAGGCTGACCATGCGATGCGCCAGTGGCTCGCAAATCTCCGGCGGCAACCCGCCGGTCTCGCGCCCGAACACCAGCACCGCGTCATCGGGATAGTCGGGCTCGTAGAAGCTGCGCGGGGCATATTCCTCGAACAGGAACAACTGGTCATCGCGCGGGCCTCGCTCGGCGATGAAATGGTTCCAGCTGGCGAATTCCGCCAGCCGGACATGCCGCCAGTAGTCGAGTCCGGCGCGCTTCAGCTGCCGGTCCGACAGGTCGAAGCCGAGCGGATGAATTAGCACCAGCTCGATGTCGAGCGCGACGCAGGTCCGCCCGATCGCCCCGGCATTGTGCGGGATCTCCGGCTGAACGAGGACGATGGCGGGGCCCATGCGACGGGGCCGGCCTTCAGCCCAGCTTCGCCTTCAGCAGCTGGTT
>NZ_DBNHSF010000081.1:0-3957 GCF_057143545.1 Candidatus Andeanibacterium sp. | reverse complement strand
GGTCGAGCGGGGAAGGTCCGCCGAAGGGCGATTCCGCATTCACTTCGGCATGGAGATGTTCGGCTTCGACGATGCTCCCGGCTGGATCGAGCTTGAGCCTCAGGGCAACAATCGTCGGCTTGCCCTCTCGCTCGACCATGCCGATCCAGCCGGCCGTCTGGTTGGCTTCGTCCGGAACCACGACACTGAAAGCGGTGCCGGCCCCGGTAATGTCCGCCCACAGGCCTTCGCCAGCGGCGATGCGATCGAGGTTCTCGACGATCACGACCTCGTCGGAAAAGGGGATGCCCTCGGTCGAATTGCCCTCGAGGCCCGCGACATAGCTCTCGGTGAGCGCAATCAGGCAGGCGCGGTCGCAGGCGAGTCTTTCTTCGACCTTGGTGCAACCGGCAAGCGCGGCAGTGGCCAACAGGCCAATAGCGATCCTTTTCAATTTCCCTCTCCCTTCGTTTGTGTCGCCTAATCCTCGCGGCCCCAATCCTCATTGGCGCGGGCGATCAGGTAGGAATGGATGTCCCTTGAATCCTGCTCGCTCAAGATGTCGTCGAAGTTCGCCATGCCCTTTTCGAGATAGAGCCCTTCGAGCACGATCTCGGCGAACTTCGCATGGGTCTCGCGGTCCATGTGGCGCAGATCCTTGACCCCGCCGATCGCGTTCTGGCCGTGGCACACAGCGCAGGTCTCCGCGAACAGCTGGGCGCCGCGCTGGATTTCGGCTTCGCTCGCCGCCAGTCGCGGCGGTTCGGGCGGGGCCTTGGCACTGGTGTCGAGCGGCGGCAATTGCACGTTTCCGCCGAGCTTGAATACCAGCAGCCGCGCTGGTGCGCGCGGCAGTTCGATCCCGGCTCCGCGTTCGATCTGCGCCGCCCCGCCGCCCCAGCCGGCATTGATTGCGATATATTGCTCGCCGTCGAGCTCGTAGGTGATCCCGCCCGCGACCGGGGCGCTCTGGGTATTGTATTCCCACAGGATTTCGCCGGTTGCGGCATCGAACGCCGTCAGGGTCTGCTTGGTTGTGCCCTCGAAAACGAGGTCGGAAGCGGTGACGAACACGCCCCCGTTTCCGTGGCGCGGCAATTCGACCTGCCAGGCGGCTTGCTGCCTGACCGGGTCCCATGCAGTCAGCCAGGCCTTTTCGAGCTTGTTGGCCTCTTCCATCACCGCCATGCGCTTCTGCATCGCGGGGCCCGAGAAACCGCCCCAGCCGCTGTTCGAACGGAACGGCTGCGGCTTCCAGTCGGGCTGGAGGGCATAGGCGAAGGCCGACTGGTAGGCGGGGAAATAGGCCAGCTTTGTCCGCGGGCTATAGGCCATCGGGAACCAGTTATGCGCGCCGCCGGGGCCGGGCGCGACCATCACCGGATCGTAGGCATAGCGCACCGCCTCGCTGGTGACCGGCCGGCCGTTGGCGTCGAACCCTTCGTTCCAGTTCTGGAACACATGCGCTTCGGCGCTGATGAATTCGCCGGTCGCCCGGTCGAGCACGTAGAAGAAGCCGTTCTTCGGCGCCTGCATCAGGACCTTGCGCTGCTTGCCGTCGATCTCGAGGTCGGCGGTGATGATCGAGGAGGTGCAGGTCCAGTCCCATTCCTCGCCCGGATTCATCTGGTAGTGCCAGGCGTAGGAGCCGTCGGAAGCATGGAGCGCGACGATCGAACAGACGAACAGATTGTCGCCCTCGTTGTTCGAACGGTAGAACCGCGCATGCGGGACCGAATTGCCGGTGCCGACATAGACCAGGTCGAGATCGGGGTCGTAAGCGATTGAATCCCATGGGTTTGCACCGCCACCCAGGGTCTTCCACATGCCCTCTTCGGACCAGGTTTCGCGGACCCAGTCCATCACCGGATCGGACGCCTCGCCATCGGGGCCTTTCTCCGGGTCGCCAGGGGTAAGGAAGAATTTCCAGAGTTGCTCCCCGGTCTCGACGTCATAGGCCGACACGAAGCCGCGCACGCCAAGGTCGCCGCCCGACTGGCCGACTACGACCTTGCCCTCGAACACGCGCGGAGCGCCGGTGATCGAATAGGCATAGCCGCTGTCGAGTTCGAATGTCCGGGTGGTCCAGATTTCCTCCCCGCTGTCCTTGTCTAACGCGATCAGCCGCCCATCGAGCGTCGCGATGATGACCTTGTCGCCGTGGAGCGCGAGCCCGCGGCTGACCGGCTCGCAGCAGGCGTAACGGCCAAACTCGCGCGGAGTTTTGGGATCGAAGGTCCACAGGACTTCGCCGGTCTTCGCGTCATAGGCGGTGGTGATGTTCCAGGCGAGCGTGTTGTAGAGCACGCCATCGGCATAAAGCGGCGTGGCCTCGACCCCGCGATAGGTGTCGAGGTCGGCATACCAGGCGAGGCCGAGCTGCGCGACATTGTCCTTGGTGATCTGCGTCAGCGGGCTGTAGCGCTGGGCCGTGTAATCGCGCCCGTCGGACAGCCATTCGCCATCCGCGACATTGGCCAGCGGATCGGCCTTGGCGACGCTGCAGCCGGCCAGCACCAGCGCTGCGAGCGGCGCGGCAAACATCGCAACGAGCGAACTGAAAGCCCTCATCCGGGTGGGGGAGGGTCGGGTGAGGGTATCGAACCTCTCGGGCGTGCAACCCTCTCCCCTCAATCCCCTCCCCCCCGGGGAGGGGAGGCTGAACTTCGAATTCATAAACTCAATTCCTCGGCGGTTCGGCGATCGGCTGGGTCCCGTAAACCGGCCGACCCAGCTTCAAGGCTTCTTCCTGTTCCGCGGTCCCCGGCGGCCGGTGATAGGCGCCGACATCGTCTCTATCGGGGATGAAGGCCTTGCCGGTGACCGGGTTCGGGTAATGGAACGGGATGATGTAATAGGCAGGGTAGGTGAGGTAGATCGTGGTTGGCGGCAGGTCCGGCGGCGGGTCGAACTTGTCCGGCCAGGTGTTGTTGAGCGCGTTCTTACCCCAGCCGTCCCAGCTGGTGTACATGGTGAACGGGCCGGTCAGGCGCTTGAACTTCCACACGCCGTCTTCCTTGACGAACTCGTCTTCGTAGAGCGGCAGGCCCCAGCCGGCATTGCTCATCACGAAGGCGCGGCCACGCAGCCAGCCAGTCTTCCCATCGGGCGAGATATCGACGATCGGCTGGAACTGCATGTGGTTGGCCAGCACGCCGGGCTTGGCCCCGTCGGGCCCGAAGGCGGTCTGCATGTATTCGAGCACCCGATCCTTGCCGAGAAACAGGCCCTTGCCGCCGATTTCGAGCGTAGCGTCTTCGGCGAACAACTCGGCAAGCGGTGTCCACTGGCTCTTGTCGACGAAATAGCCATAGGTCCGCTGGACCCGCTCGATCTGGTTGAGGTCCTCAAGCCGGGTGATTCGCGCATCGAGTTGGTCGAGCTGCTGCTCGACGGTCATGTCCTGTGCAACGACCGGAGTTGCGATGGTGGCCAGCAAGGCCGCGAAGAGAGTGCGTTTCATCGTCATTCCCTCCCCACCACATCGTCGCCGGCCTGCGGCAGGTCCTTGAGCGGTTCGCCGGTTACCGGATGATCGAAGCTGAACGGCGGGATGTAGGTCTGCGGGAACGGGCGGTAGACCGCGGTCGGCGGCGCATCGGGCGGGAACAGCGCGCTCGGCCCTTCCATCCGCAAAGGCGCGCGCATGAAACCGGCGTCGTAATCGGCCATCGCGGTGGGATAGAAATGGAGCTTGGAGAGCTTCCACACGCCGCCTTCCTTGACGTAGGTGTTCTCGTAGATGCCGACGCCCCAAACGCCATTCTGGCCGGGCTCGCCCAGCATCATCATGCCTTGCCAGCGGCCGGTCGCGGACTTGCCGTCATCGGCGACGACAATCACGTTCTGGAGCTGCATGTGGTTGTTGAGACGCGCCGGGGCGAGGCCGTTCGGGCCGAACAATAGCAGCGCGCGGCGGATCCGTTCCTTGCCGATATAGACCCCGCGCTGGCCATATTCGAAGCTGCCCCTGGCGCT
>NZ_DBNHSF010000080.1:0-1548 GCF_057143545.1 Candidatus Andeanibacterium sp. | reverse complement strand
AGGGGAGAGCGGTCGGAATGGACAGAAAAGCTGACGTTCGAAATCGAATGTCGGGAGTTGGGGGCTAAGCGACCGTTCCGACACACTCCTCGGAACGTCTCGGTTTAGCCGAGGGTGTTGACGAACTCGGATTTTGAATAATTTGAATGTCCGCTGCTAGTAGTAGCGGACATTTTGTTTGCGCCTCGGCGGGATGCCTGGGCGGTTTTGGTTTTGGCCTATTTGCCTCGAGTTTGGGTCATAGGATCAGGCGGTTGCGAGGTTTGGCGGAGGTATGGCGGCGAGCTTCGCCAGGCGTCTGAGATTCTGGACGATAGCGGCGAGGTGGAACTCATCGCGGGCGCCTGAGAGGCCGCGCAGTCGGAGTCGGGTGAGACCGAGGTTCCATTTGAGGTCGCCGAAGCGGGTTTCGATCTTCTTGCGCTGGCGCCGGGATTGAAGGTAGGCCTCGCTTTCCGCCAGGGCCCGGGCCTGGTCGCGGGCGGCCTCGTAGAGGTCGCGCGGGATCCGGCGCGCAGGTGATTTGGGACAGCAGCGCGGCTTCAAGGGGCAGCGCTCGCAATCGAGCTTGCTGGCCCGGTAATAGAGCGTATTGCCAGGAAACACCCGCGCGCTCGTCTTGAGGGTCTTGCCCGCGGGGCAGACGTAGACATCCTGCTCCTGATCGTAGGTGAAGTCCGACCGAGAGAAGGTCCCGTCCTTGCGGCTGCTCATGTCCTTGATCGGGATATGGGGCTCGATGCCGTGCCCGATCAGCCAGTCGAGCCGCTCTCCCGTGCCATAGGCGACATCGGCGGCGAGGCGTTTGGGCTTGAGGGCGAAGCGATCGGCCGTGCGCTCGATCATGGTTTCGACGACTGCCGCCTCCTTGGAGATGCGCGTCGGCGTCGCCTCCACATCGACGATGATGGCTTGTTCCTCATCGATCAGATAGTTGAGGCTGTAGGCGAACATCACCTTGTGGCGGCCGCGTGTGGTCCAGGCCGCGCAAGGATCGCTCGGCGACAGGGCCTTGGGTGCGCGCTCGGGATTGGTTGGCCCGTCCTCGCCATCCAGCGCCGCCAGATACTCCCGCACCGGCCGTCGCGCCCGCTCCTCCTGCGTCCAGTCGATCTTGGCGCCAGTGACCCGCTTGAAGCGGCTCGCATTCGCCTCGATCACGGAAGCATCGACGGCAAAGCCTTCGCCGCCCACCAGACCAGCTGCCATGCACCCGCGCACCACCTTCTCGAAGAGCTTGCGAAGGATGTCGCTCTCGCGGAAGCGGCCGTGGCGGTTGGTAGAGAAGGTCGAGTGGTCGGGGACCTTGTCCTCCAGACCGAGCCGGCAGAACCACCGGCAAGCCAGGTCCAGCGCAACCCTCTGGCACAGCCGGCGTTCCGAGCGGATCGAGTAGCAATAGCCGATCAACAGCATCCGGATCAGTAGTTCCGGATCAAGCGACGGGCAACCAGTATGGCTGTAATAGGGCGAAAGCTCCCGGCGAAGCCAGCTCAGGTCGAGAACAGCATCGATCCGGCGAAGCAGATGGTCTCGAGGCACCACCTC
>NZ_DBNHSF010000079.1:0-13327 GCF_057143545.1 Candidatus Andeanibacterium sp. | reverse complement strand
GCGATCGGCCTGCTCGACGAGCACCCGGCGCTGGACGAGCACCAGCCGCTCGGCAAGGCGCTGGCATTCTGGAACGATATCGACGGCGCTGGCTCGCTTGCGCGGGACGGCGCGATCGCGCAGCTCGGCCTCGCGGACCTGCTCGAGGTACCGGTGCGGTTCCTCTCCACCGGCCAGCGCAAGCGCGCCGCGCTCGCGCGGCTGGTCGGCCAGCAGGCCCCGCTATGGCTGCTGGACGAACCGCTGAACGGCCTCGACAAGGATGCCGTGGCGCTCGCCCAGTCGCTGGTCTCCAATCATTGCGCAGCAGGCGGAATCGCCCTGATCGCTTCGCACCAGGGTTTCGAGCTTGCCGGGCTGCGCCGGATCGAACTCGCGGATTACGCCGAGTGAGCGCGCTCATGGCAATTTTCCGGCGCGACCTGGCGCTGCTCATGCCGGGCGGGAAGCGCGGCGGCACGCTGCTGCCGCTGCTGTTCTTCCTCAGCGTCGCGATGGTCTATCCCTTCGCAATCGGCCCCGACGCGCCGTTGCTGGCCAGGACCGGCGGCGGCATGTTGTGGGTCGCGGCGCTGCTGGCAGCGATCCTGCCGCTCGACCGGCTGGTCGCGCCCGATCTCGAACAGGGCTTCTTCGACCAATGGGCGCTGCGCGGAATTTCCGAGGAAGCGGTGATCGCGCTGCGCATCCTCGCCCATTGGCTGAGCTTCGGCCCGCTGCTAATGCTGGCCGCGATTCCCGCCTCGGCGCTGGTCGGGATCGACCCGGAAACGCTCTGGAAACTGGAACTGGGGCTGCTGGCCGGCACGCCGGGGCTCGCCGCGATCGGGGTGACCATCGCGGCGCTAACGGCGTCATTGCGAGGCGGCGCGGCGCTGGCGGGCCTGTTGCTGGTGCCGCTGGCGGTGCCGATCCTGGTGTTCGGCGCGGGGACACTTTCGACGGGCGGCGACGGGGGATTGGCCCTCACTGCCGCGCTCAGCCTGGCGCTCCTGGCGATTGCCCCGTTCGCTGGCGGGGCGGCGGTACGGGCTGCACGCGACCATTGAAATCGTGAGATAATCCAGCTCCCGCGGCGAGGCTGGAAAAATATGTATTCACATTCACTTTTTGTTAGTCGAGTGGCGTCATTGTGACCATGGAATAACAAGACGAGTCCATCGGGGAGCACCGGATGTCAAACCTGGCATACGCACTGGATCACGAATTCGAGAGCCGCAAGAGCGGATTCGATCGTCGGTGCCACAGGCGCAGGGATGTCGATCTCAACAGCCTGGCATACCGCAGGCCGAGCTATCATGCCTCGGTCAGGCTGGTCGACCTCTCAACCAGCGGCTGCCGCCTGCTCGACCACAAGAGGGAATTCGTGGCCGGAGACTATCTCACCTTCTCGCTCGACGGGATCGTGGTTGTCGAAGGCGTCGTGCGCTGGACGCAGGACGCGAGATGCGGGGTGGAATTCCTCTCCCCCATCCCGCACCTGCTGGTCGAATCGCTCGGCTGACCGGATGCCCCCGGCTCAGTAGGGCGGGCAGTCGAGGCCCTTCGGGCTTTTCGTGAAGATCTCGCAGCCGGTCTCGGTAATCCCGATCGAATGTTCGAACTGCGCCGATAGCGAACGGTCGCGGGTCACCGCGGTCCAGCCGTCATCGAGCAATTTCGCGCCCGGCTTGCCGATATTGATCATCGGTTCGATGGTGAAGAACATCCCCGGCCTGAGCTCGGGGCCCGTTCCCGCGCGCGCCGCGTGGATCACTTCGGGCGCATCGTGGAACAGCCGCCCGAGCCCGTGGCCGCAGAATTCCCGGACCACGCCATAGCGGTGCTTTTCGGCATGGGCCTGGATTGCCGCGCCGATATCGCCCAGCCGGTTGCCGGGCTTGGCCTGTTCGATCCCCAGCATCAGGCATTCATAAGTCACTTCGACCAGCCGCTTGGCCTTCAGGGGAGCCTCGCCGGCAATGTACATCCGGCTGGTGTCGCCGTGCCAGCCGTCGAGCAGCGGGGTCACATCGATATTGAGGATATCGCCTTCGCGGATCGCCTTGTCGCCGGGAATGCCGTGGCAGATGACATTGTTGAGCGAGATGCAGCAGCTATGCGCATAGCCGCGATAGCCCATGGTCGCGGGCACCGCGCCGCCATCGAGCGTCATCTGGCGCACCGCATCGTCGAGCTCGCCGGTGGTAACCCCGGGCTGGACCATCGGCACCAGCGCATCGAGTATCTCCGCCGCCAGCCGCCCGGCCTTGCGCATCCCGGCAAAGCCTTCGGGCCCGTGCAGCTTGATCGTGCCGTCGCGCAGCACGGTGTCGCCATCTTCAACCAGTTGATATTGCGTCATGCCGCGCCATGTAGCGATGAAGGAGCCAAATTGCGAGCCATTCGCCAATAGGGCTCGCGAAAACCCTCCTTTTTGGGCAGAGGAAGGCGCATGAGCGACAAAGATGCACTGATCCGGCCCGACAGGGGGCAGAAGGCGATCGATATCCACCTGGTCGAGAAGGCCGGGTTCGAAGCCTGGCTCAAGGGTCTCTCCGGTCCGCAGCGGGCGGCGGTCGAAGCGCAGAAGTTCAGGGGTGCCGCCGGCGAGAGCGCGATCGTCCCCGATGGCGCCAGGGATTCTGGAGACTGGTTCGCTGCCGCCGGGGTGGCCAAGCCGGGCGAGCTTTCAAGCTGGTGCCTTGCCCCGCTGGCCGGAAGGCTGCCAGCCGGCACCTATCGCCTCGCCCAGGGCGACGCAGCCAAGGCGATGCTTGGCTGGCAATGTGCCCAATATGTGTTCGATCGCTACAAGGGCGAGAAGGACGAAGAAGGTGAGCGGGTCCTGCTCTCGAAGGAGGTCAAGGCGATCGACGCGGCGGTGGCCGAAGCGCGCGCGACCTTCATGGTCCGCGACCTTGTCAACACGCCGGCCGAGGATATGGGGCCGTCGGCGATCGAGGCCGAGGCCGAAGCGCTGGCGAAAGCCCATGGCGCGACGATCAAGGTCACCAAGGGCGACCGCCTGGAAGGCGAATTCCCGATGGTCCATGCGGTCGGCCGGGCCGCCAGCCGCCACCATGCCCCGCGCATGATCGAACTCACCTGGGGGAGCGAAAAATCCCCGCTCGTCGCCTTGGTCGGCAAGGGCGTGTGCTTCGACAGCGGCGGGCTCGACATCAAGACCGCCAAGGGCATGGAACTGATGAAGAAGGACATGGGCGGCGCCGCGCATGCCCTGGCGCTGGCCGGCCTGGTGATGGGTTCGGGCCTCAAGGTCCGGCTCCAGCTGCTGGTTCCGGCGGTCGAGAACGCGATTTCCGGCAACGCCTTCCGCCCCGGCGACGTGCTCAAATCGCGCAAGGGGCTGTCGGTCGAGATCGGCAACACCGATGCCGAAGGACGGCTGATCCTGGCCGACGCGCTCGCCCTCGCTTCTGAGGCAAAGCCGGACCTGGTGGTCGATTTCGCAACCCTCACCGGAGCTGCCCGGGTCGCGCTGGGGCCCGATCTTCCCGCCCTGTTCGCGCGCCAGGACGAGACCGCGCGGGCGCTGGTCGAGTGCGGCAAGGCGGTCGACGACGAAGTCTGGCCGCTGCCGCTCTACGATGGCTATCGCGAGTATCTCAAATCCGACATCGCCGATCTCAACAATGCCGGCGGCAACGGGTTCGCCGGGGCCAGCGTCGCGGCGCTGTTCCTCGACCGGTTCGTCGGTGCCAGCGAAGACGGTACGCCTCTCGACTGGGTCCATTTCGACACCTACGCTTGGCGCCCGGCTTCCAAGCCGGGACGGCCCAAGGGCGGCGACGCGCTGGGATTGCGCGCGACCTGGGCGATGCTGCAAAATCGTTACAGTTGAGGAAGAATTTGCCGCTAACCTTGCCCCTATGGTGAGCGCCGTCTAGGCGCGCCCTCAATTCGGGCTGCTGGCCATATGAATGTATTCGGTTGGAATGACGTGACAAAGGGCAATGACAATCCGGGCGCGGCGGCTGTGCCGCCCGGCCCGTTCGCCCTTGGCGGTCCGGTCGGCAAGCCCGATCCGAGGCGCGTCCCGCTGCGCGGGGACATCGCCCATATCGGCCTCGCCGGGCGCTATTTCGTGCCGCATTACGTCGTCCCGCTGCAGCGTATGGCCGGCGACATGGGCGCGACCATCCATGCCGGGCCGAGCGACGAATCCGACGTGATCGAAGGGCTCGCCCCCGGCCAGCGCTTCGACGTGCTCGACACCTCTCGCGAATGGGCCTGGGGCTGCGTCTCACTCGAAGGGCCGGTCGGCTATGTCCGGCTGAGCGAGTTGCTGGACCCGTTTGCATGACCCATTCGGTGTTCATCGATGGCGGGGCCGGCACGACCGGGCTCGAAATCGCCGACCGGCTGGCCGGGCGGGGCGAATTCGAGCTCGTCGTGCTCGACGAGGCGCGGCGCAAGGATCCGGCGGCAAGGCGCAAGGCGCTGAACGAGGCCGATTTCGCGATCCTGTGCCTGCCCGACGACGCCGCGCGCGAAGCGGTCGGCCTGATCGATCCGGCGAGCAGGGTGCGGGTCATCGATGCCTCGAGTGCGCATCGCGTGACCGAGGGCTGGACCTACGGTTTTCCCGAAGTGGTCGGGCGCGAAGCAGTCGCCAATGCCATGCGGGTCTCCAATCCCGGCTGCTATTCGACCGGCTTCATCGCGCTGATCGCGCCGCTCGTGCGCGCCGAACTGCTGCCGGCCGACTGGCCCTATTGCTGCAATGCCGTCTCGGGCTATTCGGGCGGCGGCAAGGCGCTTATCAAGCGGTTCGAGGACGATCGCGACATTGCCTGGCGCGGCTATGCGCTGGCGCTTGGCCACAAGCATGTGCCCGAAATGCAGGCGCGCTGCGGGCTCGCGCTGCCGCCGCTGTTCACCCCGGCGGTGATCCCGGCGCATCGCGGGATGGTGACCGAAGTGCCGCTGCCGCTTTCGGCCATGCCGGGCGCGGCCAATCCCGACCGGCTGCGCGACATGCTGGCGAGCTTTTACGGCGACAGCCCGATCGTGACGATGGGCGAGGCTCCGGCCGACGGCGAATTGCTGCTCCGCCGGTCGCAGGCGCCGACCGACCGCATGGAGCTGTTCGTGTTCGGCAATGCCGATGCCTCGCAGGCCCGCCTCGTCGCGTGGCTCGACAATCTCGGCAAAGGGGCCAGCGGCGCGGCCGTGCAATCGCTCAACCTGATGGCCGGCCTGCCCGAAACCGCGGGATTGAGGCTCTAGGCGCGAATCTTTGCCTAAATTTCAGGCATTCTCCTGCCTCAAATTTGCCCATCGCGCGGGGAGCGGACCGGCCATTTCGCATCGGCCAAGCCATTGGCAATGAATCGAAACTTGCGATTCCGTGCTTTCCCGCGGCCTGTGGATAATCTAATCCCCTCCGCACGAACCTTGGCGCGATTCTCCGGGAATGTGGCACGATTCTTGAAGGAGACGATGTCGGGGATTCCTTGCGAAACCCCGGCCTGCCTGTCCTTAAGGTGCCGGATTGATTGATACAGGGGTCTGTGACCAAGTGAAAAAGATCGAAGCAATCATCAAGCCCTTCAAGCTCGACGAGGTGAAGGAAGCGCTGCACGAAGTGGGCGTTTCCGGCATCACCGTGGTCGAAGCCAAGGGCTTTGGCCGGCAGAAGGGCCACACCGAACTCTATCGCGGCGCCGAATATGTCGTCGATTTCCTGCCCAAGGTTAAGCTCGACGTGGTCGTTTCCGACGACATGGCCGAGCGGGTGGTGGAGGCGATTGCCTCCGCCGCGCAGACCGGGCGGATCGGCGATGGCAAGATCTTCGTGACCACGGTCGATTCCGTCCTGCGGATCCGTACCGGTGAACGCGACGATGCGGCCATTTGAGGGGACTGCGGGTTAGGGGGCGGACCCGCCCGGCTTTCCGGCCGAGCAGGATCAATCCAGGTAATTCAAGGCTATTGGAGGAATAAGAATAATGGCCAGTGCAAAAGAAATCGCCAAGCGGATCAAGGACGAGGAGATCGAATGGGTCGATCTGCGCTTCACCGATCCGAAGGGCAAGTGGCAGCACCTTTCCATGTGCGCCGCGGTGATCGACGAGGACGCGCTCGAAGAAGGTCTGATGTTCGACGGTTCCTCGATCGAGGGCTGGAAGACAATCAACGAATCCGACATGATCCTCAAGCCGGACTGCGATTCGGTCTTCATCGATCCGTTCTCGGCCACTCCGATGCTGGTGGTGAATTGCGACATCGTCGAGCCGTCGGACGGCCAGCTTTACGGCCGCGATCCGCGCTCGACCGCCAAGCGCGCCGAGGCCTATCTCAAATCGACCGGCATCGGCGACACCGTCTATGTCGGGCCCGAACCCGAATTCTTCGTGTTCGACGATGTGAGGTTCTACGACGGGTATAACGGGTCGGGCTTCAAGATCGACGACATCGAACTGCCGGGCAATACCGGCAGGGATTACGAATCCGGCAATCTCGGCCACCGCCCGCGCGCCAAGGGCGGCTATTTCCCGGTCCCGCCGGTCGACAGCATGATGGATGTGCGCGGCGAAATGGTCGCCACGATGATGGAAATGGGCCTGCCGATGGACAAGCACCATCACGAGGTGGCCGCTGCCCAGCACGAGCTTGGCCTGACCTTCGGCACGCTGGTGCAGACTGCGGACCGGGTCCAGGTTTACAAATATGTCGTGCAGCAGGTCGCCCATGCCTATGGCAAGACCGCGACCTTCATGCCCAAGCCGATCAAGGAAGATAACGGCTCGGGCATGCACACCCACATGTCGATCTGGAAAGACGGCAAGCCGACCTTCGCGGGCGATGGTTACGCCGGCCTGTCGGACACCTGCCTCTATTACATTGGCGGCGTGATCAAGCATGCCAAGGCGCTCAACGCCCTGACCAACCCGACCACCAACAGCTACAAGCGCCTGGTGCCGGGCTTCGAAGCTCCGGTCCTGCTGGCCTATTCGGCCCGCAAACGTTCGGCCTCCTGCCGTATTCCCTACGGCTCGGGCGCCAAGTCGCGCCGCGTGGAATTCCGTTTCCCCGATCCGCTCGCCAATCCGTATCTCGCTTTCGCCGGGCTGCTGATGGCGGGGATCGACGGGATCCAAAACAAGATCCACCCGGGCGAGGCGATGGACAAGAACCTTTACGACCTGCCGCCGGCAGAGCTCGCCGAGGTTCCGACCGTGTGCGGCTCGCTGCGCGAGGCGCTCGAAGCGCTCGAGGCGGACCACGAGTTCCTGCTCAAGGGCGACGTCTTCACCAAGGACCAGCTCGATGCCTATGCCGAGCTCAAATGGGCCGACGTTATGCGGTTCGAAACCACGCCGAGCCCGGTCGAATACGACATGTATTACAGCAGCTGATTTTGGGGATTGGCGTCGGTCAAGATTGGAATGGCCCTTCCCACTGGGGAGGGAGGACCACCCAACTACTTCAGGTTCTGGCGTTGAACGAAATGGGGCGTCCGGGAAACCGGGCGCCCCTTTTCTCTCGCAGTGATCGAACGCCTCAGCCGGTCTGGCGCAGCAGCTTGCCGTCTCCGCGCCACACCCGCGGCGGATGCCCCAGCCGCCCGGCGGCATGGTCGAGCGCGGCCGGGTAGACTTCATTGAACAGCCGGGCGAAGGTCCGGTCCCAGCTGTAGCGGTCGGCCACGAAATTGCGCGCGGCGAGGCCCATCGCGCGGTGATCGCCCTGCCAGACGCGCTCGACATTGCGGGCCATGGCTTCCACATCGTCGACCGGACCGAGCAGGCCGAGCCCCGGCGGGACGCGCGCCGGCATCGCCCCCGATGCAACCCCGACCACCGGCAGCCCGCTCGCCTGCGCCTCGACCACCGACACCCCGAAAGTCTCGTCGGCCATCGCCGAGACGTATATATCCGCCGACGCCAATGCGACCGCCAGGGTCTCGCGATTCTCGACGAAGCCCGGGAATGCGATCGGCAGGCCCCTGGCTTCCTCCTCGAGCTGCGCGCGCAGCTTGCCATCGCCGAGCATCACCAGTCCGGCGCCCAGTTCGGGCGGCAGATGGCGCATCATCTCGATCAGCCGGTCGGCGCGCTTTTCGTTGTCGATCCGCCCGGCATAGACCAGCAGCGGACCATCGCCCGGCAGGCCCATCCGCGCGCGGAACTGCGGATCGGCCTTGGCCGGATCGAAAATGGCGGTATCGACCCCGAGGTCGAGGATGTCGGTCCGGTCGATCCCGCGGGTGCCCAACATCTTCCGTGCGTCTTCGCCCAACGTGTAGACCCGGTCGAACTCGCGATAGGTGATCTCGGCATAGCCCAGGATCAGCCACTTGGCGGCCCTGGCCACGGTCGTGCCAAACTTGTCCTTCGCCACCCGATAGACATGGGCATTGGGAAAGTCGGTCCGGTATCCGGCGACCAGCGCGGTTTCGGGATAGGCCCGCCGATGGTTGATCGCGGTCCAGGGCAGGACCCAAGGGCAGAGGCTCTCGATCAGGTCCGGGCGGTAATGGCCGAGCACTTCATGGACCTTCTTGGTCCGCATGATGAAGCGGTAGTTGGGGCTTCCGCGCACTGTGTCGGCGCCGATTTCGACCCAGATGTGGCGGCCGTTCTCGACCACCTTGTCTTCCGGGCCCGGAACGATCTGGAGCAGGCGATGATTGGTCCGCGCGAGCAGGTAATCGCGCTTTTCCCTGAGATAGGTGCTGATGCCGCCACCGCCGCGCGGCGAATAGCTCTGGGTCAGGTCACAGATGAGCAAACGCTCGTCGTTAATTTGCATGTCTGCCTACCGTCGCGCCAATATTTTCCTAGCCTGCCCGACAGGCGCTGAGGGGATTGGCTTTGCCTTCTTCCAGTTGGTCCATTGGATGACAAGTGTGCATCCCGCGTTTTGCCCCGCCGAATCCCGACCCTAAACCATTGGGCGCCAACCTCCGAAGAGGATGATTCCCTTGGCGTTTTCCTGGACCGCCAAAGCCATCGACCGGCCTGGGGTTCAACGCCTTCATTCTTATCGTGCCGCCTTTTGCATTGCTGCGTGGCAGGAATATGGCGCGTCGAAATCCGACTGCAACCCAATGCCGGAATCGCTCCGACAAAAATTGCAACTTGCAACCTAGGTGTGGCTTTTCGGCACGGTCCGGCAACCCGCCCCGCGACTGTGCAAAGCAGTTGCGACAGGCTTGTGGCGGTAACCTCGCGCCAATAGTCCTTGCCCCATGCTCCGCACCCTGCTTCTCGCTTCGGCTTGCCTGATCGTCGCCGCGTGCAACAGCGGCTCCTCGCCCACTCCCGCACCGACCCCAACGCCCACGCCAACCCCGACGCCCACACCCACGCCAACCCCGACGCCCACGCCGACGCCAACTCCCACGCCCACTCCGGGCAATTCACCGCCAGCATTCACTTCGCCCATGTCGGTCAGCCTGGTCGAGAACGGCACGCTGGCCTACCAGGCAAGCGCCAGCGATCCCGACGGCCAGGCCCTGAGCTATTCGATCGCCGGTGGCGCGGATTCTGCGCTGTTCTCGATCACCAGCGGCGGCGCGCTCAGCATGGCGATCAGCCCCAATTTCGATCGGCCGCAGGATTCGAACGGCAATAACAGCTACCTCGTGAACCTGCGGGTGAGCGACGGCAGCCTGACCGACACGCTCAACCTCACCGTCAACGTCACCAACAGCAAGGAAGGGATTTCCGTCCGCCGGGTGGTCTCGGGGCTCAACCAGCCGATCGACATTTCCGCCATCCCGGGCGACGACATGTTGCTGGTCGCGACCAAGACCGGGCCGGTCTACGAGCTCAATCCGGCCAACGGCGCGACGACCCAGATCCTCTCGGTCAGCAGCATCGGCACGGCAGGCGAAGGCGGCGTGCTGGGCCTGGCCCCGGCGGCGGATTACGGCTCGACCGGGCGGCTCTATGTCTTTGCCACTTCTGCCGACCGGACGATCGAGATCAGGCAATATCTCGGGGTCGGCCAGGGCGCCCCGCCGACCGCCTACGATGTGCTGTTGTCCATTCCCCATCCGACCTACGACAATCATTTCGGCGGATGGATGGCGATCGGTCCAGACGGGCATCTCTATGTCGGGACCGGCGATGGCGGCGGCGCGGGCGATCCCGGCAACAACGCGCAGGATACGTCGTCGCGGCTCGGCAAGATTCTGCGGATCGATGTCAGTACGACCACGCCCTATGCATCGCCCGCCGCGGGCAATCCCTTTATCGGCGGCGCGGGCGACGATTACATTTTCGCGTTGGGCCTGAGGAACCCGTTTCGCAACGGCTTTTTCGGCACCACGCTGATCATCGGCGATGTCGGGCAGGACGCGCGCGAAGAGATCGACGCGCTTTCGATCGCTTCGGGAGCAGGTGCCAATTTTGGCTGGCCGTTCAAGGAAGGAACGCTCGATTATCGCGGTGGCGGGCCGGCCGGGCTGGTCGCCCCGCGCACCGAATATGGCCAGGGCAGCGGCCCTTACCAGGGCGCCTCGGTGATCGGCGGCTATGTCTATGACGGGCCGATCGCCTCGCTCCAGGATTTCTATATCTTCGGCGACTACATCTCGGACAATATCTGGGCGATGCGGCGCACGACCTTGCTCGGCGGGGGGACGGTCGCGATTACCCAGGCCGAGAACAAGAACGCCGATTTTGCGCCCAATGCGGGGTCGATCAACCAGCTGGTCGGGTTCGGCCTCGATAATGACGGCAATCTCTGGATCGTCGATATCGACGGCGAGATCTTTATCGTGGAACCTGCCTAGGCGGACCGAGATACCGCCCGCCGGTCGGCTCCGGACCGATCCCAATCCGCTGGACCACGACATTGTCGTCGATCCGCCAGAGCTTGAGGACATGCTCGCCCGCCGTGACCTCGCCGAGATCGGCGATCAGGACATGGGCGTTGTCCTTCACCGCCACTTCCCAGTCGCGCTTGTCCTGTGTGTCGGCGGGATCGTTGGTCGGTTCGAGCGTGGACTTCAGGATCTCTACCGGGCCATCGTCGAGCGAGACCCCGACGCGCAACCCGCCCTCGTCCTGCGTGTCGAGCGTCGGAGACAGATAGAGCGCGACCCTGGTCGGGCCGCCTTCCAGCTCGACCCGGAACTCCATCCGCACACCGTCCTCAATCAAGGTCGCAGGCCGCCCCTGCGGGTAGGAGATCAACGCTCCCGCCGTGCGACCGAGATCGGGCACGAAAGTCCAGCCGGGACCGTCCGGGCCGGCGCGGACCCCCATGTCCATTTCCAGTCCGGCATTGGTGGGCGAGCTTGTACCCGGGACCATTTCCCCGATCGTCGCGGCCAATTCCTCGACGGTCAGGTCCGTTTCGATCCGCTCGACCGCCGGCATGACGTCTTCGTCGGGATCGTCCCAGCTGGTGTAACCGATATGGGTCTGGTTGATCATCCCGTCCCACTTGCCGTCGAGGATCGCGTGATAGGCATCGGTCAACTGCCGGTCGAATGCGAAGCTGGCTTCGGCGATGTCCGCGAACAGGTTGGCCCGCGCATCGCCCCTGGCGGCCAGCGCACGGTTCCAGGCGACCGAGCGGTACATACGGTAGAGGTTCTCGAGCGCCAGCACCGGATGGGCGACCAGCTCGAAATAGGCCGCGCCGTAAGCGGGCTCGATTTCGCCGCCGAGTTCCTGCGCGCGCCGCGCAAGATCGAACCATTCCTCGCTCAACTCATCGAATTCGCCCATCACCTGCTTGCCGTCGACCAGTTCCCCGATCGCGAAGCTGCCGGGGTCGATCAGCTCGGGCTTGCGGCGGGCGGCCAGCCTCGAATAATCCGTGACCAGGCGCGCGATCTCGCCGGCATGGTCCGGTCCGAAGGTCCGTTCCGCCCAGTTCTCGGTCCAGCCGCTCACAGCGTCGAGCGTCATCGCCTCGGGGTCCCAGGCCTGTTCCATGAAGAAGCTCAAGGGAATTTCCATCGGCTTGATGTCGCCGACATTGACGATCCACAGGTCCCGCGCTCCGCGTTGCCAGGCGAGGTCCATCTGCTGCCAGACTTTTGCTACCTGGTTGTAGTTGAGCCATTTGTAGCTCCTCGGCCCGCCGACATAGTCGAAATGGTAATAGACCCCGTAGCCGCCCTTGCGCGGCGCGGCGCCGGCCGGCGGCAGGCGGCGGACCTGGCCCCAGTTGTCGTCGGCGAACAGCAGGATCACGTCGTCGGGCACCCGCATGCCCTGGTCGTAATAATCCTGCACTTCCTTGTAGAGCGCCCACACCTGCGGGGTCTGATCGGCGGGCTTGCCGGTGACGTCCGCGATAATTGCGCGCTGGTCGGCGACGATCTGTTCGAGCAGCGGGATCGCGGTCTCCTCGCTCATCGCCTCGTCGCCGTCGCCGCGCATGCCGATCGTGACGACCGACTCGCCGCCGCTGGCGACGAAACGCTCCATCCCGTCGCGCCAGAATTGCCGCAGGACCTCGGGATTGGTCGCGTAATTCCAGTCGCCCGAGGCCTTGCCTGCTTCCTTCGCGCGGTCCCATTCGACATGTGCGCGGGTCAGTGGTTCGTGATGGCTGGTGCCGAGCACCACCCCCATATTGGCGGCCAGTGCAAGGCTCCTGGGATCGTCTTCGGCGATCGACTTGCCCCACATGGCGGGCCAGATGTAATTGCCCTTGAGGCGCAGCAGCAATTCGAAGACATGCTCGTACATCGCCGAATTGACGCCGCCGAAGCGCTTCCTCGCCCAGCCCGACAGCGCCGGGTCCTCGTCATTGATGAAGAAGCCGCGATAGCGCACGCCAGGCCGGTCATTCCGTGAACCGGAAGTGAGGTAGAGATCGTCCCGGCTCTCGACCGGAACATCGGCCCACCAGTACCACGGCGAGACCCCGATCCGTTCGGACAGGTCGTAGGTGCCGTAGATCGCGCCGCGGCGGTCGGACCCGGCGATCACCAGCGCCCGTTCCACCCCGACGAGCGGATTGTCGACCACCTGCTGGACAAAGGCCTCCCAATGGCCGCCGATGCCCGAAACGTCGACCAGCCCGCGCGCGACCAGGCCATCGACCAGCGGGCTTTCCCCCAGCACCCCGATAATGACGACCGCGCCGGCAACTTCGGTTGCGTCGGCCAGCAGGAGCGCATCCCGACCAGAAACCCGCCCGAGGTCCCTCGCCAGGTCCGTGGCCACCCGCATGATGGCCGGATCGGCATCGGGATCGATCAGTACAGCGGCGGGCTCGCCGTTGGCGATCAGCGCCAGGCTGTCTTCGCCGCCCGTCCGGCAAACCGCGACTTCCCCATCGCAGGCAAGAGCCGGCGACGACGCCAGCACCAGCAACACTCCGATTATCGCAAAAAGCTGTCGCATGG
>NZ_DBNHSF010000078.1:0-6823 GCF_057143545.1 Candidatus Andeanibacterium sp. | reverse complement strand
CGCTGGCCCGAACTGTCCTCGCCCGCCGACCTCTATCTCGAAGGCAGCGACCAGCATCGCGGCTGGTTCCAATCCTCGCTGCTCGAAAGCTGCGCCACGCGCGGGCGCGCGCCCTACAAGGCGGTGCTGACCCACGGCTTCACCATGGCGAGCGACGGCCGGAAGATGTCGAAATCGCTCGGCAATACGGTCGATCCGATCAAGGTGATGGAGCAATATGGCGCCGACATCATCCGGCTGTGGGCGCTGTCGGTCGACTTCACCGAGGACCACCGGATCGGCGAGGAGATCCTCAAGGGCGTCGCCGACCAGTATCGCAAGCTGCGCAACACCTTCCGTTACCTGCTCGGCGCGCTATCGGATTTCGACGAGAGCGAACGGGTCGATGTCCTCGAGATGCCCGAGCTCGAGCAATATATGCTCGCGCTGCTGCACGATCTCGACAACGAGCTGTCGGTCGCCACCGCCAATTTCGATTTCAACGCCTATACCCGCCGGCTGTCCGACTTCGCGAACGAGGATCTGTCGGCCTTCTACTTCGATATCCGCAAGGATTGCCTTTATTGCGATGCGCCGGACGATCCCAGGCGGCTCGCCTATCGCACGGTGCTCGACACGCTGTTCCAAGCGCTGGTGCGCTACGCCGCGCCGGTGCTGGTCTATACCGCCGAGGAAGTGTGGCTGAGCCGCTATCCCAAGGCGAAGAGCGTCCATTTGCTGACCTGGCCCGAACTGCCCGAGGCCCATGCCGACATGCACAAATGGCAGCGGCTGCGCGAGTTGCGTGAGCGGGTCACCGAGGCGATCGAGCCCTTGCGGCGCGAGAAGACCGTCCGTTCGAGCCTTGAAGCCGAAGTGGCCATTCCGGAGGACGCCGCACCGGCGGAAGTCCCGGAAGACGTCCTTGCCGAATTGTTCATCACCGCGACAGTCACCCGCGCTAAAGCCGACACCGTGACGATTGTACCGACATCCCACCACAAATGCGGCCGCTGCTGGCGGCACCTGCCCGAGGTCTCGGAAGACGGCGCGCTGTGCGGCCGCTGCGAAGACGTGGTGGCAGCGATGGACGCCGCCTGATGCGCTTCCTCTCCCGCATCCATTTCTGGGGCCTGGCGATCGCCGCCGCGCTGTTCGCGCTCGACCAGTGGGTCAAGTGGCTGATGGTCTATCCGCTGCAGTTGCGGCAGCAGGGCGAGATCGTCGTCACCTCCTTCTTCAGCTTCCGCTATGCCGAGAACCGCGGGGTCTCCTTCGGCATGTTTCCCGCCGAATCGCTCGAGACGCGGCTGCTGCTGATCGCGGTGACTTCGCTGATTTCGCTGGTCGTGCTGGTGTGGATGTTGCGCGAGAAGAGATTCATCGACGTGCTGGCGCTGGCGATGATCCTCGGCGGAGCGCTCGGCAATATCTGGGACCGCCTGCGCGACGGATATGTGACCGACTATCTCGACCTCCATTTCGGTGGAATAAGCATCTTCAACATTTTCAACCTGGCCGACACCTGGATTACCCTGGGTGTCGTGATAATCCTTGCCCGTGCCCTCTTCCTGCGCGAAAAGCAGCCGCAAGAAGGCCACGAGGCTCACATCGAAGGGGCGGAAAAGCCCGCGGAGACCAATTGATGCGCAAGATCCCGACCACCATCCTGCTCGCCACCGGCGCGGCCCTGCTCGCCGGATGCGGCTCGAGCGGGCTGTTCGACCGCGACCGCCCGGACGAATTCGCGGTCCAGCGCCAGGCGCCGCTGGTGGTCCCGCCCGATTTCAACCTTGTCCCGCCGGAACCGGGCGCTCCCCGCCCAGCCGAGGGAACCGCCAGCCAGCAGGCGCTCGATGCGCTGTTCGGTGGCCCCGCCCCGCGCTCGGGGATCGAGACTTCGGCACTCGATCAGGCCGGGCCGTCTGCTCCGGGCATCCGTTCGGCGATCGGCGACCAGCAGACCCACACGGTCGACAAGGGCGCGATCACCCGCACGATCATCGCCGCGCCGCAGGGCGACGGGCGCGAAGCGCAGGCAGTCATCCCCGGCTGAGCTCGAGCGCCAGTTCCTGATTGGAATGGCCCGCCGCGTGCGGGCCTTTTCATTGCTTGCGCGCGGGCTAGCCGTCCTCGGCTTCGCGCTTCTTCCTGCGCCTGAGCGGGCTGACGATCAGCTTGTCGATCCGCCGCCCGTCCATGTCGACGACTTCGAAATGCCAGCCCTGTACGTTGAAATGCTCGCCTTCCTCGGGCAGGTTCTTGAGCACCCACAGCACGAAGCCGGCTACCGTCGCGAATTCGCGCGGTTCGGGGAGGTCGAGCGCCAGCCGGTCGGCCAGTTGGTCGACCGGCATCGCGCCCGAGACGAGCAGCGAGCCGTCATGCCGCTCGACCAGCAGGGGGCCTTCGCCCTCGTCCTGGTGGCTGGCGAAACTGCCGGCGATCGCCTCGAGCAAATCGGCCGAGGTGACGACGCCCTCGAGATGGCCGTACTCGTCATGCACCATCGCCATCGCGATTTCGGACTGCTGGAGCATCCGCAGCGCGTCCATCGCGTCGAGCTGGTCGGGGATGACCTCGGTCTTGCGGGCAAGGGCCTCGAGATCGACCGGCCGGCCCTCGACGAGCAGTGCAAGGACATCCCGCGTCTTCACAACGCCGATCACCCTGTCGACCGATTCGTCGGCCACCGGCAGCAGCGAATGGGGCGAAGCCTCGATCGCGGCGCGAATTTCCTCGACGCTGGCCGATCTCTCGATCCAGTCGACCTCGGTTCGCGGAGTCATCAATTCGCGCACCGGCCTGCTGGCCAGCTTCATCACGCCCGCCAGGATCGCCCGCTCTTCCTCGGCGATCACGCCCGATCGGGTCGCATCGGCGAAGATCATCTGCAGCTCTTCGGCGGTCAAGCCATGTTCGCCGCGATGCCGGATGCCCATGATCCGCAACAGGAAGGCGGAAGAGGTGTCGAGCACCCAGACGAACGGTGCGGCCAGCCGGGCCAGTAATTCCATCGGCCGCGCCATGATCAGCGCGATCGGCACCGCGGCGCGCAGGGCGATCTGCTTGGGCACCAGTTCTCCCGCCACCAGGCTGAAATAGGTGGTCAGGATAATGACCAGGAAGAACCCCGCGTCGTCGGCGTAACGCTCTGCCACTCCCAGCGCTTCGAGCCGTTCGCCGACCGGCCCGCCCAGGGTGGATCCCGAATAGGCACCGGCGATGATGCCGACCAGGGTGATCCCGATCTGCACCGTGGAAAGGAATTTGCCGGGGTCCGCAGCCAGCCGGATCGCAACTTTTGCCGACGCACGGCCACGGTCCGCCGCAACCCTCAGCTGCGCTGTCCGCGCCGAAACGATCGCGAGTTCCGACATCGCGAATACCCCGTTCAACAGGATAAGTGCCGCAATAATCACGACATCTGGCCAGGGAAATGGAGTCACGCTTTGCCCGCTAGCAGATTTGGTACACCGCGCAAAAGACACAGTTCATGGAACAACCTTGCGGCTCCTCCGTTCCTTGTGGTGTAATCCGCGTAGATGCTGCAATGCGCATAAGGTACAATGCAATATCGCACAAACATGCTGAAGGATGCCTTCCAGATGAAAAAATCCCGGATAATGCTTTCGAGCCTGGGCGCAATCGCGCTGGTCTCGACGTCGTCTTGCGTCACCGATCCGAATACCGGCGAACAAAAAGTCTCCCGGACAGCGATCGGTGCGGTCGGGGGCGCGGCCGCCGGCTACCTGCTTGGCGGGCTGATCGGCGGCAAGACCGGCAGGATCGTCGGCGCCGGGATCGGCGGCGTGGCCGGCGGCGTAATCGGCTACCGCATGGACCAGCAAATCAAGGAGTTGAAGGAAGATACTGCCGGATCGGGCGTCGACGTTACCGAAACGCCCGATGGTCAATCGATCCTGGTCAACCTGCCCGACGGCGTGACTTTCGCGGTCGACAGTTCGGCGATCAGCCCCGCCTTCCAGGGTACGCTCGACCAGATCGCCAACAGCCTGGTGCAATATCCCGACAGCCTGGTCGATGTGATGGGCCATACCGATTCGACTGGTTCGGAGCAGTATAATCTCGATCTTTCCAGGCGCCGCGCGAATTCGGTTGCGGATTACCTTGTCCTCCGCGGCGTTTCGCGCGCCCGGATCGAGACGATCGGCTATGGTGAAAACTACCCGGTCGCCAGCAACGAGACCGCGGAAGGCCGCGCGCGCAACCGCCGGGTCGAGATCAGGATTACCCCGATCAGCGAGGAAGAGGCCAACGCGGCGCGCGGCAATTGATCGCCTGTCCGCTATGAGCCGGGAGGGCCGGCCCGCGCGCCGGCCTTTGCTAGTTGCCGGTGACTGCGAGTCTCCTCGCCCGCTCCGCCAGCCGTTCGACCGCCGCGGCATGGATGGCAGGTGCGCATACCAGCAGGCCGAATGCTCGCGGATCGCGCTTGTTGTAGACCAGGCTCTCGCCGAAGGCATCGCTCACCGCCGCGCCCGCCTCGCGCGCGATCAAGGTCGCGGCGGCAATATCCCATTCGAAGCCCCAGCGCAGCGTCGCCACCAGATCGGCAGCTCCGGAAGCGACCATCGCAATCCGCAAGGCGATCGAATTCGGCTTCTCGACCATGACGAGGTCCGCATCCTCCTTGGGGAGCCAGTCTGAAGGGACGCGTGCACCGGAGAATTGCTTGCGCTCGCTTGCCTGTAGCCGCGCACCATTGAGGCGCGCACCCTGCCCCGCGACAGCCGCCCATTCCTCTCCGCGGGCAGGGGCGAACAGCATTCCGATAAGCGGGCGCCCTTCGCTGATCAGCGCGACCGAAATCGTCCAGCCGGTCCGCCCGCGGATGAAGTCGCGCGTCCCGTCGATCGGATCGACCAGCCAGCACAGGCCCTTTGCAAGGCGTTCGGGATGATCGGCGCTTTCTTCCGAGAGCCAGCCCGCCGAGGGGAGCAAAGCCAGCAACTCCCGCCTGAGAAAGCCGTCTACCTCGATGTCGGCGGCGCAGACGGGACTCCCCGGGGTCTTTTCCCAGCTTTCGAGGCCGGGCCCCCCGGAATCTTCGGCACCCGGCCATTGGCGCATTGCGATCCGGCCCGCTTCGCGGACGATTTCTTCAAGACGATGGCGGTCGATCATGGCTTGAAACCTGTGTTGCGCTGCACCGCAGCACTTTTCAAGCGCAGCCGCTTGTGCTTAGGCGCTGCGGTCCGTCGCCCACCACCAAGAAGGCAGCACGATCCCCATGAATATTCACGAATACCAGGCCAAGGAATTGCTCGCCAAGCATGGCATCGGCGTGCCTGCAGGGCATGCGGCGATGAGCGTCGAGGAAGCCGTGGCGGCGGCCGGTAAGCTTCCGGGGCCGCTCTATGTGGTCAAGGCGCAGATTCATGCCGGCGGGCGCGGCAAAGGCAGGTTCAAGGAACTGGGACCCGACGCCAAGGGCGGGGTGCGGCTGGCGCATTCGGTTGCGGAAGTCGAAGCGAACGCCAAGGAGATGCTCGGCAACACGCTGGTGACGATCCAGACCGGCGAGGCGGGCAAGCAGGTCAATCGGCTCTATGTCACCGACGGGGTCGATATCGCTTCGGAATTCTACCTTTCTATGTTGGTCGATCGCGGCAGCGGTCGGGTCGCAATGATCGTCTCGACCGAGGGCGGGATGGATATCGAAACCGTCGCGCATGACAGCCCTGAAAAGATCTCCACCATCGCGATCGATCCGGCGCAGGGCTTCATGCCACATCACGGCCGTTCCGTGGCCTTCGCACTCAAGCTCACGGGCGAGCTCAACAAGGCGGCGCAGAAGCTGGCTAAGCAACTCTACGATGCCTTCATCGCGCTCGATTGTTCGCTGCTCGAGATCAACCCGCTGATCGTAACCAAGCAGGGCGGCCTGCTCGTGCTGGATGCGAAAATGAGCTTCGATTCGAACGCCGAGTTCCGCCACCCCGAACTCGTCGCCCTGCGCGACGAAAGCGAGGAAGACCCGATGGAGGTCGAAGCCGGCAAGTTCGACCTCGCCTATATCAAGCTCGACGGGAATATCGGCTGCATGGTGAACGGCGCTGGCCTCGCCATGGCGACGATGGATATCATCAAATTGAACGGCGCCTTCCCGGCCAATTTCTGCGATGTGGGCGGCGGCGCGAGCAAGGAAAAGGTTACCGCGGCGTTCAAGATCATCCTCTCGGACCCGGCGGTCGAAGGGATCCTGGTCAATATCTTCGGCGGGATCATGCGCTGCGACACGATTGCCGAGGGCATCATTGCCGCAGCCAGGGAAGTCGACCTCAAGGTCCCGCTGGTGGTCCGGCTCGAAGGGACCAACGTCGCCAAGGGCAAGGAAATACTCGCCAATTCCGGCCTGCCGATCGTCTCGGCCGACGATCTCGGCGACGCGGCGAGGAAGATCGTGGCGGAAGTCAGGCAGGCAGCCTGATGCGCGCACTTCCTGCCTGACGCTACGGCATCGCTGCGGCCCGTTGCAGGGCTTGACCGGTCGCGCAGGTCGCGCGATGGCTGCGTCCAAGAACGGCCTGCCCCTCGGGCCGAACCGATTTCCGGAGGATGCACCCCATGAAGATCCTCGTCCCCGTCAAGCGGGTGATCGATTACAACGTCAAGCCACGGATCAAGGCGGATGGCTCGGGCGTCGACCTGGCCAATGTCAAGATGAGCATGAACCCGTTCGACGAGATCGCGGTCGAAGAGGCGATCCGGCTCAAGGAAGCGGGCAAGGCCGAAGAAGTGGTCGCGGTTTCGGTCGGCCCGGCCAAGGCGCAGGAAACGCTGCGCACGGCGCTCGCGATGGGGGCCGACCGCGCGATCC
>NZ_DBNHSF010000077.1:0-51628 GCF_057143545.1 Candidatus Andeanibacterium sp. | reverse complement strand
TCGAGAACCAGAAGGCTTCGGGCTCATGGCTCCAGCGCCAGATGGGGGTAGGCTACAACACTGCCGCCAAATGGATCGAACGGATGGAAGCGGAAGGGCTGGTCGGCCCGGCCAACCATGTCGGTCGGCGCGAAATCTATCGCGACCAGGACGGCAACCCCCTATAGGTTTCGAATTCTCCAGACGTCGGGGCGACCGCCTTAAATGAAACCCAAATTGCTGACCACGCTCGCGACCTACGATCGCAGGCAGTTCCGGGGCGACGCCATTGCCGGCGCGACGGTGGCGCTGGTCGCGCTTCCGCTCAGCATCGCGATCGCGATCGCCTCCGGCGCGCCGCCCGAGGCCGGGCTGGCGACCGCGATCGTCGGCGGGTTCCTGATCTCGGCGCTGGGCGGGAGCAAGGTCCAGATCGGCGGGCCGACCGGCGCGTTCATCGTCGTCGTCTATACGATCATCGCCAAGCACGGGCTCGACGGGCTGATGCTGGCGACCCTCATGGCCGGCGTGCTGCTGGTGCTGGGCGGGCTGCTCGGGGCGGGGCGGCTGATCCGGCTGATCCCCGAGCCGGTGATCGAAGGCTTCACCATCGGCATCGCGGTGGTGATCGCGGCAAGCCAGCTCAAGGACCTTGCGGGCCTCGAGACCGGGCCGCTCGATGCCGAGTTCATCGACAAGCTCGTGGAACTATGGGCAGCGCGGGCAACGCTCGACTGGCCGTCGCTGCTGCTCGGGCTGGCAACGATCGTGGGGATCCTCGTGGTGCGCCGCTACGCCCCGCAATTCCGCGCCCGGGCGGTGGTCGTGCTCCTCACCAGCCTGGTCGCCTTCCTCGCCGTCCCCTCCGCCGAGACCGTCACGCAGCGCTTCGGTGAATTGCCGCACGGCCTGCCCTGGCCTTCGCTGCCGCCGGTTTCGTGGCAATTGCTGGTCGACCTTGCCCCGGCAGCGATCGCGATCGCCCTGCTCGCGGGCATCGAATCGCTGCTTTCGGCGATCGTCGCCGACCGGATGATCGGCAGCACCCATCGCAGCAGCGCGGAACTGATCGCGCAGGGCGCGGCCAATATCGCTTCGCCGCTGTTCGGCGGGCTGCCCGCGACTGGCGCGATCGCCCGCACCGCGACCAATGTCGACGCCGGAGGGCGGACCCCGGTGGCGGGGATGATCCATGCGCTGGTGATCCTGCTGGCAATGCTGGTGCTGGCCCCGCTTGCGGGCGAACTTGCCCTGCCCGCGCTGGCGGGCCTCTTGATCGTGACCGCGTGGAACATGTCCGAACCGCACCGCTGGGGCGAGCGCATGGCCCTGCCGCGCTGGGAACTGGGCCTGCTGTTCCTCACCGCCGTGCTCACGGTCCTGGTCGACCTTACCGCGGCAATCGTTGCCGGGACGGTAATCGGGCTGGCGATGCAGAGAATGCGGCAGAAGCGCTCGGGCGAATAGCAAGACGTCCGCGATGGCTGAATAGCGAACACCATCGCGGCCTGACCTCTTTCGCTCAATGTCCCCTGTGCAGCGGCAAGGCGATCCGCCAACGAATGGCAATTCCGCGCAACAGGAAGCCCACCGCGAAACCGGCCGCCGATGGCCACGGAGCCGCGATTCCTGCCGTTGTAAGAGCGACAAACGCAATCGCCGCCAATACCGATGCGGTGACATAGATCTCGTTCCTCAGCAATATCGAGGGTACTCCGACTGTAATGTCGCGGATGACGCCTCCGACGCAGGCGGTAATCACGCCAGCGGCGATTGCGGGAACCGGAGAAACACCGAATTGCATGGCCTTTGCGGCTCCATATACCGAGTAGGCCGCGAGGCCTGCCGCATCCAGCCATTCAAGCATTCGATTGGGCCACCAGCGCAAGGGAACCGCCCATACGACAACCGCAACGATGGTGCACAGTATGACCGGCATGGAATCATGCATCCAGAATACCGGCGCTCCGATCAGCAAATCGCGCAGTGTTCCGCCTCCGGTTGCCGTGACCAGCGCGAAAAACCAGGCGGCAATGAAATCGAGCCGCTTGCGGGCAGCGGCCAACGCACCCGATGCTGCAAAAACCGAGATTCCGGCAAAATTGAGCCAGACAGCGAGGTTTCCAAGCGGCAATTCCATAAGCATATATAGCCAGCGCTACTGAACCGCGTCACGTCTTCAATCGGGATAGGCTTGCAGCTTCACTGATGCTGCAGTTTCATTCTGCCCGGGTTGGCTTCTTGTCGCTATCCGCGTGTCCGCGACGGGCCGTCAGCGAACGATCGATCTTCCTGCATCGCGGGAATGAAAAGGCGGGGCATGCCAATGTCTCGTCCCGCCTGCATTGCAGTCGATCTTCCCTTGGGAGTGTCACCCCGACGCTTGCGGCCGGAATAGGCGGAATTGCTCGGTTCAGGGTCGACAGGACATGGGTGACACGGTGTCACCTTTGTCACCCGTGTCCCATTCTTCAATTGACCCTTGGGTCGGCGCGCTTCCCATGGCATCAAGCCGGAATCGGAGAGGATAGAAATGCCATCGAAATACGAAGCCGAGGTCTATCGCTGCATGGACCCGTCGATCGAGCTGCACGACCGGCTCGACAATCCGCTGCACAGGGCGATCCTCAAGAATTTCTGCCGCCATGTGCACCTGGAAGGCGCGAGCATGTTCGAGGAGATCACCGCGCCCGACATGATGGCCGACGATCCAGTCTATCACATCACCTGGGGCGACAGTCCGTTCCAGGTGAAGGGCCGCCAGGGCGTGTTCGATTTCTATTCGAGCATCGGCGAGATCGTGCTGTGGAATTCGGGCGACCTGGTCGCGGTCGCCGATTGGGGGATCGCCGACGAGATGTGGTTCCACCAGATGTCGACCGGGGCCGAACTGGCCAAGGTCGGGCATGCGGGGCTGAAGGACGACGGGCTCTATCTCGTCCATTCGCTGCAGGCCTTCATCTGGCCCTACAACGAGAAAGCGCTGCTCAAGGGCGAACATCTTTACGAAGACAAATCGACGCTCAGGATCGAGGAAATCGACAGGTCAGAATTCATGCCCGCAGCGCGGGTGCGCGAGATTCACAAGGAATGCCTCGCCGAACTCGAAGCGCGCTGGGGGCCAAACTACTGGGTTTACGAGGGGTGATCATGAAGACGAAGGCATTTCTCGCCGCGGGTCTCGCGGCATTCGCGCTGGCGGCACCGGCACAGGCAAAATGGGTCGCCAGCTGGACCGCCTCGCCGCATGCCCCGCTCACGACCGAAGGGCCGTTCGCGGCGGCGTCCTACGACAATGTCACGATCACCCAGATCATCCGCCTCTCCGAAGGCGGGACGAGCCTCAGGGTGCGGCTCTCGAACCGCTACGGCCCCGCCCCGCTCGCAATCGGCGAAGCGCGGATCGTCCAGATCGACGATGCTAACAACGAGGTGCCGGGCACGGCCCGCGCGCTGACCTTCGGCGGCGAGAAGGGGGCAGTGATTCCGCGCGGTTCGCCGCTGGCGAGCGACATTGTCGAGGTCGACCTGCCCGATCTCGCGCGGCTGAAGGTCGAGCTCTATTTGCCCAGCGATACCGGGCCGTGCACCTGCCACCTGACCGGGGTCGATACGCTCGCGGTTTCACCGCCTGGCAATTTCGTCGGCAAGGAATTCACCCCGGTCTCGACCGCGCAATACCGCGCCTTCCTCACCGTGGTCGAAGTGGATTCGCCGGATTCGCCCGGCACGATCGTGACCTTCGGGGATTCGATCACCGACGGGGTGGGCGCGACGCCCGGCGCCAACCGCCGCTGGCCCGACGTGCTGGCCGAGCGGCTGCAGGAGGCCGGCACCGAATGGGCCGTCGCCAATGCAGGGATCAGCGGCAACCGCCTGCTCTCCCCCGGCATGGGCGAAGCGGGCCTCGCACGGTTCGACGAGGACGTGCTGAGCCTGCCCAACGTCAAATACATGATCGTGTTCCTGGGCGTGAACGATATCGGCAATCGCTATGGCCCGCAGCGTGGCGGGATCGGCGGTTTCACGCTCGACCAGCCGCAGATCGATGCCGAGCAGATGATCGCCGGCTACAAGCAGCTGGTCGCCCGCGCCCATGCCAAGGGGATCAAGGTGATCGGCTCGCCGATCGGCCCCTACAAGGGCGCAAGCTACTGGTCGGAAGAAGGCGAAGCGGCGCGGCAGAAGATCACCGACTGGATGCTCTCGAGCGGCACTTTCGATGCAATCACGCGAATCGATCTGGCCTTTGCAGAGCCCGATGATCCCTCGACTATGCGCGATGGCTATCACATGGGCGATTTTTTGCATGGCAGCGATGCCGGGCTCAGGGCGGTTGGAGAATCGATCGACCTGTCGCTTTTCGCAGCCGACGATGATTAATTGGGCCTAAAGAGTGCCCTTATGTGAAGTGATATTCACAATTTTCGCGCTTTTCCCGCCGCTGGCTTAACCTTCGCGAAAGCCTGAAATCCTAGCTTTGGCGCATGATATCGCGCTTGATAGCCCTGCTGGGTTCCTGCCTGTTCACATTTTTGCTGCTGTCGGGAACGGCAGCCCAGGCGAGTGCGACCAGCGAACCTGCCCGGTGTGTCGCCTTCAGCGATGTGGCGACGACGCCCGGGGAGATGCTGGGCGATCCGGGACGCTGGCAATGCGAGGACAAGGATTGGGGAGCCAACGGCACGGTCGCCTGGCTGCTGTTCGATGCCGACAGTTGGCGCGAGCAGGATCTGCCGACCGACTTCGTGACGCGGATTGCCTATTTCCACGAACTGTCGATCTACGCCCGGGATACCGACGGTGCCGTCCGGTCGGTGAGTTACGCCCCCGAAGAGACGGAAACGATCGCGGTCGGGCCGGTGTTCACCGTCCCGCTGCCGGAGATCACCGACCGGACCAGTTCGGTCGCGGTGCGATTGGTCAGGCCGTTCAACGCAACGATCCTCAGCGAAGCGAAGATATCCAGCAATCCCTATCGCTCGGGCTGGTCGGCGCCCGAGATTACCGTAATGGCGATGATCACGGGCCTCCTCTTCCTGCCGCTGTTTGCAAACATCATGTTCTATCGGGCTCTCCGCAGCCCGTTCGTCCTGCTGCATGCCGCGATGGTCGCCTCGATGACGCTTTACGTCATGACTTCGGGCGGGTTGCTGACGGTCTTCATTCCCACTTCGATCACCTGGCTGTCGATCCTTACCCCGGTGAGCTTTGCCGTCGGCGTAGGCATTTCCGCCCTGTTCTGCGCCAGCTATATCGAGCCCTGGGCGTTGACCCCCAGGGTGCGCCGGATGTTGACCGTTGCGGCAGTCTGGGCATTTCTGGTGCCAAGCATCTTCTCGCTCCATATCGAGGCGATTCACAGCTTCACCAATGTTGCCTACTACTATTCCTTCGTGCCGGTCATCGCGATTTATGTCGTCGCGCTCGTCCAAAGCCTGTCGCGCGGAAGCCGCGCCGCCAAATTCCTTACCGCCGCCTGGGCCCCGATCATCGTCGTGTGCATCGAGCGTATCCTGCGAGGGGTGGGCCTGTATGCTGCACCCTCGCAACTCGACCAGCTGCTGTTCTTTGCCCTTGCGATCGAGGTGACCATCATCGCGACTGGCGTTGCCGATCGCGCCAACATCTTGAGGCAGCAGCGCGACAATGCCGAAGCCAAGGCGCTGGCCATGGCGGACATTTCCGAGCACGACCCGTTGACGGGACTATACAATCGCCGCGCGATCGAACCGCGATTCGATGAACTTTACGGCGAGGGCTTCCAGACCATGGCGATCCTCGACCTCGATCATTTCAAATCGATCAATGACGAATATGGCCATTTGGTCGGCGACGAAGTCCTGCGCGCAACAGCCCATGCGCTTGCTCCCGATGATGACACACTCGTGATGCGGCTGGGCGGCGAGGAATTCATGATGCTCTTGCGCGGCAAGGATGTCATCCAGCGCGCCGAACACCGGCGAAGGGCAGTCGCGCGTCATGTCGCGAGCGAAGTGGAAGGCCTCGACCGGATAGTGACGGCCAGCATGGGCCTGCTCAATGTGCCGGGTGAAGCCATGGCCATGATGGAGTTCCGCGATCTCTATTCCCGCGCCGACCAGCTGCTCTACGAAGCCAAGCAGGGCGGGCGAAATCGCATGATGAGCGAAGAATTGAAGCTGTTCATGCCGGACGAGAAGGATCCCCGCGAACTGAGAAGGGCAGCCTAGGCCATAAACTCATCATGGGATTCCCAAATGGCCCTCGTCAAACTCGCCGCCGCAAAACCTGGATGCGCTTGATGAGTCGGTAACCTAGTCCCTGTTGCTCCCGATAAACAGGCTCGGCCAGCGCGACCGAACCAGCGCCAGGGCCCGGCGAGGTGCGGCTAGCAGGTCGCCCGGCCTTGCATGCCCGAGCCTGCGCGCCTGCAGGAGCACCCACACAAACATCGCCGCATCCAGCAGCAGCATCGCCGCAGCCGCGCCCGAAGCGCCGAGCGACTGCGAGAGCAAATAGGCCGGCACGAGTGCGAGTGCGGACATGATTGCGAAGGCGTAGCCATAGGCCGATTGCTGGTTGGTCGCGAGGATCAGGTTGGAGACTACCAGCCACAGCCCGCCCAGTACCGCGCTTGCCCCAAGTGCTGCGACGAGCGCCAATGACGCGGTAATTTCGCCACCGGTCCATGCGTTGACAAACCAGGGACCGAGCAACAGCATGGCCAGAAGGCCCGGGAGCAGGATTGCCAGGGCCGCTGCAATGTTTATCGACAACAGGTCGAGCTTCCGTGCCCGGTCGCCGCGCGCATCGGCAATGGTGTATTCGGGAATCGTCGCCCGGCTGACCACACTGGTGACCTGGATTGCCGCGCGGGCCAGCGTTCGGACGGCGGTGAAAGCGGGTACTGCAGCTGGCCCTGCCGCTGCGGCCAGCACTGCAACCGTCGCCTGGAGCGACAAGGCAAAGCCGATCGGCACCATGGCAAGCGCTATCGAAGGTCCGGCGAGTCTGCGAAGCTCACTCATCGAGAATCGCCAGGCTCCTGCCATGAACTGGGGGGCGACACTGGAAGCCAGCGCGACGGTGGTTCCCGTGCCGATCGCGCGTCCGACCAGGAATCCGGCCGCGGCATCGCCCAGTCCGCCACCAGCCAGCACCAGGCCGAGCGCGATCCCGGCCTCGAACAGGACGATGAACGCCTGCAGATAGGCGGCCTTCGCATAGGCCCCCACGGCCCTGAACGGCGTTTCGAAACCAGCTCCGAACAGGACCAGGCAGCCATAGGCGACCAGAAGGAAGGTAGCCGGGATCGCCTCGTATCCGACTTGTTGCGTTGCAAATTCGAGCCATTCGCCGGACGATCCAAAGGTCACAAGCCATCCTGGCACCAGCGCGACAAGGCAGATTGCCCCGAGCGCCAAGGTCATTGTCTGGAAAGCCAGGCGAGCGTCTTCTTCGCGGCCCTGGTTGAATGCGGTCGTCGCTTCGTTTGCCGCCGCGCCGACGAGCCCCGCCGGACTCGCGATGATATAGCCCGGGAGGGTAAAGAGGATCAGCCAGATCCCGTATTTCTCAAGCCCCCAGCTTTGCGCGAGGATTGGCACCGAAACGAGCTGGACCAGGACATAGGCAATGGTTGCGGTGCCCTGCGCGCTCAGATTCCCGACCAGGCCCGATCCGAGGCGAGAGAAGTTGAGCGCCATCAGCCGCGGGCCGGAGCGCCGGTCAGGCGGTAAAATTCGCGCTCGGCACTGGCAAAGATACGGTCGAACGACCAGCGCTCATAGGCCCGCCTTTCGGCTTCCCTGCCCATCGCCTCCGCCGCAACCGGGCTCTCCAGCAATTTGGTGATCGCGTCGGCCAGCTTTTGCGGGTCGCCGGGCGGCACGGCCAGGCCGCACCCCGCGATCTCGCTGGCGAGTCCGGTGTCCTCTTCCGCGGTGACGATCACCGGCCGGCCCGAAGCGAGCATGTTGGCCAGTTTGGACGGCAGGACCAGGTCGGCGGCTGCTTCAATCTGCGGCAGTACGTGTAGTGCGGCGAGCGACAGAAGCTCGCCGATCCGCTCGGCCGGCTGGAGATCGTGGAACTGGACGTTCTCCAGGCCTTCGGCACGCCGCTCGAGCGACGGTCGGCTTGGCCCGTTGCCACATATGAGGAAGACCAGATCCTTGCGCCCAGCGAGAAGCCGGGCGGCCTCGATCACCATCTCAAGTCCCTGCTTGTTGGCGATATTGCCCGAATAGAGCACCACCCCGCGTTCGCCGAGGTTCCATTCGGAGCGGTAATCGCCGGATGCCGGCCTCATGAATGCCGCCATGTGGTTCGACCAGTTGCGCAATTCGTAGACCCGTTCAGGCGCGATCCCGATCTCGAACAGGCGCGCACACATTTGCGGGCTGATCGACGACACCATGTCCGCGCGGCGCAGCAGCCAGCCTTCGCAGCTGTGCGCCAGCCTCGCCACCAGACCTTCTCGTCGCAATAATCCGGTCGCCTCGGCTGCCTGAGCCTCGAAATCCTGCACATGGACCCACAATTTCGCTCCCGTCAGCCGGGCGAGCAGGATCGCAAGCGGGAGGGCGGCGAGAGTTGGTACGACCGCCAGGACAATGTCCGGCCTGAATCGCAATTGCGAAATGGCGGGGAGAATGGCCGCCATGGCGAAGCTGAGCAGATGGAAAATGCGCTTCGGCCCGGTCGGGTCGGAAGGGACGAAATGGGGACAACGCGAGACCGTCACGCCATTCTCCCGCCCGGTGCTCCATCCCTTGTAGCCGCGCCGCTTTTTCCACTCGGGATAATAGGGCTGGCCGCAGATTACCCGTACCTCGTGCCCCTGGTCGGCCAGCGCTTCGGCAATTCCTGCCGTATAGGGGCCAATCCCGACCAGTTCGGGCGCGTAGTTGAGACCGATGAACAGCAGCCTCATCCAAGCGCCCAATCGTGCGGCGGCGGGTTCATGCCTGGCGATCCTGCCGGCCCGGACGCAGCAGGTCGAGGTCGGCCGCGACCATCTCCCGGACGAGCTCCCGAACCGGGGTCTTGTGCTCCCAGCCGAGCTTGCGCTTCGCCTTGCTTGCATTGCCAATCAGTTGGTCGACCTCGGTCGGGCGGAAATAGCGGCGATCGACCTCGACCAGGCATTTGCCTGTCCTCTCGCAAATGCCCTTTTCTTCGCTTCCGCTGCCTTCGAAGCGCAGATCGATGCCGGCATCTTCGAACGCCCAGGTCACGAATTGCCGCACGCTATGGGCCACCCCTGTCGCAAGGACATAATCGCCGGGTTCGTCCTGCTGGACGATGCGCCACATGCCTTCGGCGAATTCGCTCGCATGCCCCCAGTCGCGTTCGGCATCGAGATTTCCGATATAGAGCCTTTCGTCCAGCCCGAGGCTGATTGCCGCCGCCGCGCGGGTAATCTTGCGGGTCACGAAAGTCTCCCCGCGCAAGGGACTCTCGTGATTGAACAGGATTCCGTTGCTGGCGTGGATGCCATAGGCCTCGCGATAATTCACCGTGATCCAGTAGCCATAGAGTTTGGCCACGCCATACGGGCTGCGGGGGTAGAACGGCGTGTTTTCATCCTGCGGGACCTGTTGGGCCAGGCCGTAAAGCTCGGAAGAGGATGCCTGGTAGAACCTCGTCCTTTCCTCAAACCCCAATATGCGGATCGCTTCGAGCAGCCTCAGCACGCCCACGGCATCGGCATTGGCGGTGTATTCGGGCGTTTCGAAGCTGACGAGGACATGACTCTGCGCCCCGAGATTGTAGATTTCATCAGGCTGCACCTGCTGGACGATACGGATCAGGTTGGTTGCGTCGGTCAGGTCGCCATAATGAAGGACCAGGCGCGGGTCCTTGGCATGGGGATCCTCGTAGATGTCCTCGATCCTCCCCGTATTGAAGGATGACGAGCGCCGCTTGATGCCGTGAACCTCGTAGCCCTTGTCGAGGAGCAGCCTCGCGAGATAGGCGCCATCCTGCCCGGTTACGCCCGTCACCAGGGCACGTTTGCGCTCTCCACCCTTCGACATGCAACGGGATTAGCTCTTTTGCCTTGTCTGGCAAAGTCGGGCGGGGGACTTGCCCACCTACGCATTCAGCCAGTTCGAAACCGCACTTATCGAACTGGCCCGGTTGCGGATTTCCGGATTGGCCGCATCGCCGATCGTGCGCAGAATTCTTCCGCCAAGCCAGCGCAGGCCCCCCTTGCGCACCAGGGTCCTGGCCTTTTCGAGAATTGCCCTCGAGGGCCGTTCCATCATTGCTCGGAACTGGGTCGCGGCGCGTTCCGCATATGGCTGGAACAGGAGCGCGGGCGCCGCGTCGAGCAGATCTTCCGGGACAGATTGCGGGCAGTGGCTTGCCATCAGCAGGCCTGGCTTTCGCCAGCGATCGGTCAGGGCAATTGCGTAGGCGGCGTGGCGAGACCAACCCTGCGCTGCGGCCCGTTCCCAGAAGCTCTCCCAATCCGGCGGATGTCGGCGGACCAGGAAATCGATGTCGGCCAGCATCAGCGGTCCGGCATCGAGCGGGTAGGGCGCAGTCGCATGGATTGCGAGATGCATCAGCAGGTCGTCCGGCGAGGGATAGCTGATCGGGTCGTCGGCGGCGTATTTCCTCGAATTCCGCATGATGCGCAGGTCCTGTGCAGACGGCATCGGCCGATGAACCGCATCCTTCTCCTCCCAGCAGCGCAGATGCAGCTCGATCTCGCTGCCTTGCGGCGCAACGAGCGGCGGCAGGTGCTTGACGGTCTGCCCACGGCCTTCGCCGGGTTTGCCAAGCGGCGCCGCGAAGCCCGCACTGTGCAATACCGTCCAGGCCCGGTCGGCATCATCTTCCGCGATCAGGAGGTCGAGGTCGCGCAGTGGCCTTTGTCCCGCGGCCGGATAGGCATGCCAGGCCAGCATCGCACCCTTGAGCGCGACGCAGCCTATTCCCGCATCCGCAAGCAGCTGGACAGCAAGCAACAGGTCCGAACGTTGCGCAAGCGCGGTCAAGGCCTGCTGCCGGTGGGCCTCGGCGAAGATCCCCTGGATCTTCTCCGGCAGGAGATAACCGCCTTCGCCCCCGCGCCATTCGGCATGGAGCAGCGGGGCGAGCCGCTGTTCCATGGCAAGCCTTGCCAGCACTTCCCATTCGGACCCGGTGAGGGATGCCAGGTCGTTCGCGTCGGCCTGGGGACGAAGCATGCCGAGCAGCAAGCGGCAAAGCTGTTCGAACTCGGCCGATTGGCTCCCCGCCATGGCCTAATTGTCTGGAACTGTGAACGTCCCGGTCACCCTGCCGCTGTCACCGGTGCTGCCGACGCCGTCGACGCTGGACAGACCACTCCGCAAATCGATCACCAGCCGATTGCCGTTCAAGGTGTCGCTGCCCCGGCGCAGCGCGACGCCGCCGGACATCGTGATCAGCCGGCGATTGAAATCGTAGACCGCCACGGCACCCCGGGCGGATTCATTGCCGCGCGTCACGACAACCCCACCCGTCGCGTCGAGCCGCTGCAATTGCAGGCTGCCATTGTCGGTGAAAGACAGCGTGGCGCGGCCCGTTTGTAGCCTGAGATTGCCTTGCGCGATCGCGACATTGCCCGACAGGACGACGCGGTTCTGCCGGTCCTGCAATTCGATCCTGTCGGCGGCATATTCTACCGGCCCGCTGGTGTTGAAGGGCGAACCCGATTGGGCCAGCGATTGCTGCAGGCCCAACAGGGCGGCGCCGGTCAGCGCGAAGGCAATCGCGGTCCGGCGGAGCGAGGCGGAGACGATCGTTCTATTCAACATCACGGTATCCTCAATTCGCCCGGAACCATTCTCAGCCTGGCATTGCCGTCCAGCGTGATCGTGCGTTCCTCGAGATCGGCCACGATCCGGTCGGCGGAGAATGTCCCGGCCGGAATCGCGCCTTCGACCTTGCCATCGCCGATCAGGGTATTTTCCTCAAGCCTGATCGAAACATCGCGCGCGGTCATGCGGTAGCCATCGGCGGCCGTAAAGCGAACCAGCCCGTCGATGGCGACCACTTCGTCGTGGATATCGTAATGACCGTCCCTGGCGGCGAGCAACGCCGGTCCTTCCTTGAGCAATATCCGCGCCTCCAGGTCGTGCATTTCCACGACCGGCTCCCTGGCGGACCGCTGGACCGCTTCGCCGGCCGTGATCGAGAACGGCCGTCCTTGCGAATCCTGCCCGCGATACATCGCGTTTTCGAGCCTCAGCCGGTTCTCGGCGATCGCGACCTTGTTGCGATCGAGCAGGAAGCTCAGTTCGTTCCGGGGGGTGAACGGCACGAAGATCATGAGCGCGGCGATCACCCCGATTCCGGCGGGCAGCCAGCGCGACAGCCGCTTGACCAAGCGATCGTGCGCGCCGCCGGGCGCCGCGAATTGCTGGCGCTTGTTTCTCAGTCTGTCGGCGTCGGCTGTCATGGAGGGTTTCTGGCGCAGTCGAGTCTTACTCGTGGCTGAAAATGTCCTTGTCGGCCCAGCCGGCAATGTCGAGCCGGGCGCGGGTCGGCAGGAAATCGAAACAGGCCTGGGCCATGTCCATCCGCCCCTCACGATCGAGCCGCTCGACCAGGACTTCGCGGAGCCGGTGGAGATAGCGTACGTCCGAGGCCGCATAGTCGCGTTGTGCCTCGGTCAATTCGGCGGCACCCCAGTCCGAGCTTTGCTGCTGCTTGGATATATCGGTCTCGAGCAGCTCGCTGACCAGGTATTTGAGCCCGTGGCGATCGGTAAAGGTGCGCACAAGCTTGCTCGCGATCTTGGTGCAGAAAACCGGCGCGGCGGTTACGCCCAGGTAATGCTCGATCGCCGCAAGGTCGAAGCGCGCGAAATGGAACAGCTTGAGCCTTGCCGGATCGGACAGGATCGCCTTCAAATTGGGTGCATCGAACGAACTGCCGTTCCCGAACCGGACCAGATGCTCGTCGCCCTTGCCATCCGAAAGCTGGACCAGGCATAGCCTGTCACGCGGCGTCACCAGCCCCATCGTCTCGGTGTCGACGGCAATCGGCCCCGGCGCGAACACGTCGCCGGGCAGGTCTTCTTCGTGGAAATATACGGTCATCGCCGCTTCCTAGGCCGATCCGTGCAAATGCGAAAGCCCCGGCTGGCGGCAGGGCGATTCTGGAGTTAGGCAGGGGCATGGGCGAGAGTGCAATCCCCCCTTCGTGGCAAGCGGCCCTGGGGCCGGTCCTCGCAGCCCCGGAGGCGCGGCGGCTGGGCGGCTGGCTGCGCTCCGAAGAGGCTAACGGCAAGACGATCTACCCGCCCAGGGGCCAGCGGTTGCGGGCGTTCGAACTTACCCCGCTCGACAAGGTCAAGGTCGTGATCCTCGGCCAGGATCCCTATCACGGGCCGGGGCAGGCGCACGGGCTGTGCTTTTCCGTGCCCGACGGCGTGCGGGCGCCGCCCTCGCTGGTCAATATCTACAAGGAGCTGGCCGACGATCTCGGCGTTGCAATCCCGCCGCACGGCAATCTCGAACATTGGGCGCGGCAGGGGGTGCTGCTGTTGAACAACGCGCTGACGGTGGAGGCGGGCCAGGCCGGTTCGCACCAGGGCAAGGGCTGGGAAGCGATCACCGATGCCGCCGTGGCCGCCGTTGCCGCAAGCGAGCAGCCATGCGTCTTCATCCTCTGGGGCAGCCATGCGCGCCGGAAGGCCGAGCGGGTGGCCGGGCTCCAGGCAGATGGCAGGCACCTGATCCTGGCGGCGGCGCATCCGAGCCCGCTTTCCGCCCATTCGGGCTTCTTCGGCTCGAAGCCGTTCAGCAAGGCAAATGCCTTCCTCGAAGCGCATGGGCGCGGGGCGATCGACTGGTGACTCGTAATCGGTCGGGCGCGCCAGCGGGCAGATGTGGCTCCGCAATCCGCTGCCACAATATCCGAAAGACCTAGCGCGGCAGTTCGCTCGCGCCCATCAAGGCCTCATCCACCGAGCGGGCGCACTGGCGGCCTTCGCGGATCGCCCAGACCACCAGCGATTGGCCCCGCCGCATGTCGCCGCACGCGAACACCATGTCCTCGCTGGTCCGGTAGTCGTCGGTGTTGGCAGCGACATTGCCGCGCTCGGACAGTTCGACTCCCGATTGATCGATCAGCCCGGCCTTCCTTGGCCCCAGGAAACCCATGGCGAGCAGGATCAGGTCGGCCCTGATCACGAACTCGCTCCCCGGTACTTCCTTGAGCCGGCCTTCCGACCAGTCGGCGCGGACGCATTTGAGCCCGGTCACCTTGCCGTCTTCGCCCAGGACTTCCTTGGTCAGCACAGACCAGTCGCGCTCAACCCCCTCCTGGTGACTGGTCGAGGTCCTCAGCTTCATCGGCCAGTCGGGCCAGGTGAGGAGCTTGTTCTCGTGCTCGGGCGGTTGCGGCATGATTTCGATCTGGGTGACGCTCTTCGCGCCCTGCCGGTTCGATGTGCCGACACAGTCGCTACCGGTATCGCCGCCGCCGATCACCACGACGTGCTTGCCGGTTGCCAGCAGCGATCCGCGCGGGGCGGCGCGCACTTCATCGTCGCCGGCGTTGCGCTTGTTCTGCTGGGTCAGGAACTCCATCGCCATGCGCACGCCGGGCAATTCGGCGCCGGGGATGGTCAGGGGACGCGCGTCTTCCGCCCCGCCCGACAGCACGATCGCGTCGAAATTTTCCTTCAGGCTCTTGAACGAGACATCGACGCCAATCTCGGTCGATGTCTTAAAGGTCACCCCTTCGGCTTCCATCTGGACGCAGCGGCGGTTGATCAGGTGCTTTTCCATCTTGAAGTCGGGAATGCCATAGCGCAGCAATCCGCCGATCCGATCGTTCTTCTCGAACAGCGTCACCGAATGGCCGGCCCGCGCCAGTTGTTGCGCGCAGGCCATGCCGGCCGGCCCCGAGCCGACTACGGCGACCGATTTGCCGGTGCGTTTCTCGGGGACCTGCGGCTCGATCCAGCCTTCCTTCCAGCCGCGATCGGCGATTGCGCATTCGATCGACTTGATCGTTACCGGCTGGTCGATGATGTTGAGCGTGCAGCTCTCCTCGCATGGCGCGGGGCAGATGCGACCCGTGAATTCGGGGAAATTGTTGGTCGAATGGAGCACTTCGAGCGCGTTCTTCCAGTCGCCCTCGTAGATCAGGTGGTTCCAGTCCGGGATGATGTTGTTCACCGGGCAACCGGTGTGACAATAGGGGATGCCGCAATTCATGCAGCGCGAGGCCTGCTCGCGCAGGGCAGCCTCGGAATGCGGAATCACGAATTCCTTGTAATGCTTCACCCGGCTCTTGGGATCGTCATAGGTGCGATCCTTGCGGTCGACTTCGAGGAAGCCCGTTTCCTTGCCCATCTGCTGTAACCCTTACTCGGCCGCCACCGAGGCGGCCTCCTCGCGCTCGGCCTCGAGCTGCTTGAGCGCGCGGCGATAATCGGTCGGCATCACCTTGACGAATTTGCCCAGAGCATTGTCCCAGTCCGCGAGCAATTCGGCCGCGCGTGCCGAACCGGTGTGGAGCTTGTGCCGCTCGATCAGGATCCTGAGACGCTCCGCGTCGTGATAGAGCGGATCGCCCATGCCGCAATCGTCGACGCTCAGCGGCCGCTGCTGGGGGCGGCCGGTGCCATCCTCGTCGCTCGGCCCGGGCGAAATTGCTTCGAGCTCGACCTGGGCCAGATTGCACAGATCCTTGAATTCCCCTTCGGGATCATAGACATAGGCGATGCCGCCAGACATCCCGGCAGCAAAATTGCGTCCGGTCTTGCCAAGCACGCAGACGATACCGCCGGTCATGTATTCGCAGCCATGGTCGCCGGTGCCCTCGACAACGGCGACCGCGCCCGAGTTGCGCACGGCAAAGCGTTCCCCGGCAACGCCGTTGAAATAGGCCTCGCCCGCGATCGCGCCGTAGAGCACGGTGTTGCCGACAATGATGTTTTCGGTCGGATTGCGCCCGACATCGGGCTGGCGAACGATTACCCGCCCGCCCGAGAGGCCCTTGCCGACATAATCGTTGGCATCGCCGACCAGGTCGAGCGTTACGCCATGGGCGAGCCACGCGCCGAAGCTCTGCCCGGCGACGCCGGTCAGGTTGATCCTGATCGTGTCTGGCTTGAGTCCGGCATGACCGTATCTTTCGGCAATCCGGCCCGACAGCATCGCACCGACGGTACGGTCGACATTGCGAACCTCGCGATCGATCACGACCGCCTGGCCGCTCTCGATGGCCGGTTGGCAGGCCTTGATCAGGTCGTTGTCGAGAGCCCTCTCAAGGCCGTGATCTTGTTCGATCGTCTGGTGGAGGCTCTGGCCTTCGCCCACCGGCACTTGGTGCAGCAGCTTGGAGAGGTCGATGCCTTCCGCCTTCCAGTGACGGATCGCCCGTTTCATGTCGATCCGGTCGACCCGGCCGATCATCTCCTCGACCGTGCGGAAGCCCATTTCGGCCATGATCCCGCGCAGTTCCTCGGCGACAAAGAAGAAGTAGTTGATCACATGTTCCGGCGTGCCGACGAAGCGCTTGCGCAGGACCGGATCCTGCGTCGCGACCCCGACCGGGCAGGTGTTCAGATGGCACTTGCGCATCATGATGCAGCCCGCCGCGATCAGCGGGGCGGTCGCGAAGCCGAACTCGTCGGCGCCAAGCAGCGCCCCGATGGCCACGTCGCGCCCGGTGCGCAGGCCGCCATCGACCTGCACCGCGATGCGCGTACGCAAATCGTTGAGCAGCAATGTTTGCTGGGTCTCCGCCAGGCCGATTTCCCACGGACTGCCGGCGTGGGTCAGGCTGGTGAGCGGCGATGCGCCGGTTCCGCCTTCGTAACCCGAAATGGTGACATGATCGGCGCGTGCCTTCGAAACGCCTGCCGCGACCGTTCCCACGCCGACTTCGGAGACCAGTTTGACCGAAATGCGCGCCTTGGGCTGGACATTCTTCAGGTCGTGGATCAGCTGGGCGAGATCCTCGATCGAATAGATGTCGTGATGCGGCGGCGGCGAGATCAGGCCGACGCCGGGGGTCGAGTGCCGCACCTTGCCGATGATCTTGTCGACCTTGTGCCCGGGCAGCTGACCGCCTTCGCCGGGCTTTGCGCCCTGCGCCATCTTGATCTGGATATCGTCCGAATTGACGAGATATTCCGCGGTCACACCGAACCGGCCCGAGGCAACCTGCTTGATCCGGCTGCGCATCGAATCGCCATTGGCCATGGGCGTGAAGCGGTCGACTTCTTCGCCGCCTTCGCCGGTGTTCGAACGGCCGCCGATGCGGTTCATGGCAATCGCCAGCGTCGTATGCGCTTCGCGGCTGATCGATCCGAAGCTCATCGCGCCGGTTGCGAAGCGCTTCACGATCTCGCTCGCCGGTTCGACTTCGGAAATGTCGAGCGGCCGGTCCGCCGGCTTCAATTCCATCAATCCGCGGATCGTCAGCAGCCGCTCCGACTGCTCGTTGATCGTGGCCGCGAATTCCTCGTAATTCTGCGGGTTCTTGCCGCGCACCGCATGCTGCAGGCTGGCGATGTTCTGCGGCGTCCAGGCGTGGTCCTCACCACGCAGGCGGTATTGGTAGATCCCACCGACATCGAGCATGTGCTTGTAGATCGGGTTATGGCCATAAGCGGCGGCGTGGCGGCGCACGGCCTCCTCGGCGACCTGCTTGAGGCCGATTCCCTCGATCATGGTGGCCGTGCCGGTGAAATAATTGTCGATGAAGGCCTGGTTGAGGCCCACGGCATCAAAAATCTGCGCACCGCAATAGGACTGGTAGGTTGAAATGCCCATCTTGGACATGACCTTGCGGATGCCCTTGCCGATCGCCTTAATGTAGTTCTTCTGGACTTCCCCGGTGCTAAGGTCCGGATGCTTGTCCTTGCGGGTCTGTTCGAGGGTTTCGAACGCAAGATAGGGGTTGATGCCCTCCGCGCCATAACCGGCCAGCACGCAGAAATGATGCACTTCGCGCGCTTCGCCCGTCTCGACGACCAGTCCGGTCTGCATGCGCAGCCCCTGGCGGACGAGGTGGTGATGTACTGCCGCCGTTGCCAGCAAGGCCGGCATCGGAATGCGGTCGATGCTCTGCTTGCGGTCGGACAGGATCAGGATGTTCTTGTCCGCCAGCACGGCCTCGGTTGCGACCCAGCACATTTCCTTGATCGCGGCCTCGAGGCCTTCGGCCCCGCTCGCCGCATCCCAGGTGATGTCGACCGTTTCGGTCCGGAAGGCGCCGTCGAGCGATTCCTCGACTGACCGGATCTTGGCAATGTCCTCGTTGGTGAGGATCGGCTGCGAGACTTCGAGCCGCTTGTGCGTGCCGGCATCATGACCCAACAGGTTGGGGCGCGGTCCGATCATCGACAGCAGGCTCATGACCAGCTCTTCACGGATCGGGTCGATCGGCGGGTTGGTGACCTGCGCGAAGTTCTGCTTGAAATAATCGTAAAGCAGCCTGCTCCGGTTGGAAAGCACCGCGATCGGAGTGTCAGTCCCCATCGAGCCGACCGGGTCGTCGGCCTCAAGCATCATCGGTTCGAGGAAGCGGGAAATATCTTCCTGAGTGTAGCCGAAGGCCTGTTGGCGCTTGAGCAATTCCTCGCGGCTTTGCGCGTCTCCCGATTTCTGGCCCTCGACGGAATCGAGGTCCGCCAGCTTGTACTGCGCCTTGTCGAGCCATTTGGCATAGGGATGGGCGTTGGCCAGCTCGGCCTTGAGCTCTTCGTCCTCGATGATCCGCCCCTGCTCGAGGTCGATCAGCAGCATCCGGCCCGGCTGGAGCCGCCATTTGCGGACGATGTCCGCTTCCTTGAAGGGCAACACGCCGCTTTCCGACGCCATGCAGACGAGATCGTCCCTGGTCACGCACCAGCGCGCCGGGCGCAGACCGTTGCGGTCGAGCGTTGCTCCGACCTGCCGTCCGTCGGTGAATGCCACCGCCGCGGGGCCATCCCATGGCTCCATCAACGCGGCGTGATATTCGTAAAATGCCTTGCGCGCCGGATCCATCAGCGGATTGCCGTTCCACGCTTCGGGGATCAGCATCATCATCGCATGAGCGAGCGAATATCCGCCCGCCAGCAGCAGTTCGAGCGCATTGTCGAGACAGGCAGTGTCCGACTGGCCGTGCGGGATGATCGGCCACAACTTGTCGAGATCGGGGCCGAGCAATTCGGATTCCATCGTCCGCCTGCGGGCGTTCATCCAGTTTACGTTGCCGCGGACTGTGTTGATCTCGCCGTTGTGCGCGATCATCCGATAGGGGTGGGAGAGTTTCCAGCTGGGGAAGGTGTTGGTCGAAAAGCGCTGGTGAACGAGGCCTATCGCGCTGACGCAATCGGGATCGCGCAGGTCCACATAGAAGCTGCCGACCTGGTTCGCGAGCAACAGCCCCTTGTAAACTATTGTCCGGCTCGAGAAGCTCGGCATGTAAAGCTGCGCGATCTCGGGCAGGTCATGCCTTGCCGCGAGTTCGGCCAGCGGGTTCTGCAGCTGCTTGCGGATTGTAATGAGCTTGCGCTCGAACGCATCCTGGTCGGAAGTTTCGGAACCGCGCGCGACCAGGCACTGGTGGATCATCGGCATGGAATCGAGCACTGCAGTGCCGAGGCCGGTCTCGTCGGTCGGTACTTCGCGCCAGCCGATCAGCTCCTGGCCTTCCTTGGCTATGAACTTCTCGAATTGTTCGACCACGACTTTGCGGGCCTTGTCGTGATGTGGAAGGAAGCACATCGCAACCGCATAATCGCCGGCCGGCGGGAGCGACTTGCCCTCGCGTTCCGCCCACTTGCGGAACAGCGGATCGGGGATTTGCATCAGGATCCCGGCACCGTCGCCGAGCAGGGGATCGGCGCCAACCGCGCCGCGATGATCGAGATTGGCCAGGATCTCCAGCGCCTGGTTGACGATCGAATGCGACTTCTTGCCCTTGATATGGGCGACAAAGCCCACACCGCAGGCATCATGTTCGTTGCGCGGATCGTACAAACCTTGAGGCGAGGGATAACCCATCAAATTCCCATTCCTGTCTTGCCCCCGAAGCGCGCCGAACATCAGCGGCGCTCCGGCTATGAAGCGCGACTCACCCCGCCGAGCAGGGCAGCAAAATTGTCGCGAACGATCCCCATGGCGGCAGGAGACGGATTTTGCAAGGCAATCGGCCAGTTTCCGGGCCTCAAAAATGGTAACGAGCGAAACCTGATTTCACTCCGCCAAGGCCTCACACATCCTTCAAGATGCCGTGCGGGGGCCCGGCCTGGCAATATGCTTGGCCGTCGGGGGTCGCCGCCTGCATTGCACTGCGACTGCCGTTGCGCCATTACCACAAAATAAGAGTATTGGAGAACAGGATGACCCCCCAGGATCTCGCGGCGAAAGCCGGTCAAGTGATCGGCACTTCGGAATGGCTGACGGTCGACCAGGAAATGATCGACAAATTCGCGGATGCGACCGGCGATCACCAGTTCATCCACGTCAATCCCGACATGGCCAGGATGACGCCATTCGGGGGGACGATCGCCCACGGATTCCTGACCCTCGCGCTGATCCCGGTGCTAACCGAGAAGAGCGATATCGAACGGCCCGAGGGGCTGAAGATGGCGCTCAATTATGGCGGAAATCGCGTGCGTTTCCTCCAGCCTGTCCGTTCGGGCAAGCGCGTGAGGGCCCATTTCAAGCTGCTCGAAATGGTCGAGAAGCGGCCCAACCAATGGCAGCATACCGCCGAAATCACGCTCGAGATCGAAGGCGAGGACAAGCCGGGCTTCGTCGCCGAATGGATCAGCATGTTCTATTTCTGATTTGGGCCGGTCCGAGGACAATGAAGCAGTGAGAGGAACTATCCATGCGTGATGCAGTCATCGTTTCAACCGCCCGCACGGCGATTGGCAGGGCCTACAAAGGCGCGTTCAATGCCACGCCCGGTCCGACGCTTGGTTCGCACTCGCTCAGGGCGGCCATCGAACGCGCGGGGGTGGAAGGGCAGGAAGTGGACGATGTTGTCTGGGGCTGCGCCCTGCCTCAAGGCAGCCAGACCCCGAATATCGCGCGGCTGGTTGCGCTGCGTTCAGGCCTTCCGGTGAGCGTTCCGGCGATGAGCATCGACCGCCAGTGCTCCTCCGGCATGATGGCGATTGCGACGGCGTCCAAGCAGGTCGTCCTCGACAATATGGATATCGTCGCGGCCGGAGGCCAGGAATCGATCAGCATGGTCCAGACCAAGGACCTGCGGGTCGAATTCGATCGCGACCTGATCGCGATGCACGCCGCGACCTACATGCCGATGCTGCAAACCGCGGAAATCGTCGCCAAGCGCTATGAGATCAGCCGCGAAGCGCAGGACGAATACGCCCTTTCCTCGCAGCAGCGCACCGCGCTGGCGCAGGAAGCGCGCAAATTCGACGACGAAATCGTTCCCGTCACGACATCGATGGCAGTCGCCGACAAGGAAACCGGCGAAGTGACCCGCCACGAGGTCACGATCGTAAAGGATGAAGGCAACCGGCCGGAGACAACGCTCGAGGGGCTTGCGGCTCTCAACCCGGTCGTGCCGGGCGGCGTCATCACAGCCGGCAATGCCAGCCAGTTGTCGGACGGTTCGTCGGCTTGCGTGGTGATGGAGGCGAAGCTCGCCGAGAAGCGCGGACTCAATCCGCTCGGTCGTTGTGTCGGCATGGCGGTGGCAGGCACCGAACCGGACGAAATGGGAATCGGGCCCGTCTTCGCGATCCCGAAACTGCTCGATCGCTTCGGGGTGAAGATGGACGATATCGGGCTGTGGGAATTGAACGAAGCGTTTGCGGTGCAGGTGATCTATTGCCGCGACAAACTCGGCATTCCCGACGAGATCCTCAATGTCAATGGCGGCTCGATTTCGATCGGTCATCCCTATGGGATGACCGGCGCGCGTTGCGTCGGACACGCGCTGATCGAAGGCAAGCGTCGTGGCGCGAAGCATGTCGTGGTGACGATGTGTGTCGGCGGCGGCATGGGTGCTGCCGGCCTGTTCGAAGTGCTCTAAGCGACTGCCTCGAGCCGCGATTTCCCCGCCTTGGGATTCGCCCTGATCCAGTCTTCCACCACCGGTGCGATCAGCCGCCGCCATTTGCCGCCGTTGAAGATACCGTAATGACCGCAATCCTCGGCCAGATAGTATCGCTTCTTGGCAGCGGGCAGGTTCGTGGCCAGATCGAGCGCAGCCTTCGTCTGCCCGATCCCTGAAATATCGTCGCGCTCGCCTTCGATCGCCAGCAGGGCCGTGTCGGTTATGCCGCCAAGGTCGATCAGCTTGCCGCGGTGATTGAAAATGCCCCTCGGCAGCGAGTGCTTCTTGAACACTTCCTCGACGGTCTGGAGATAGAATTCGGCGGTCATGTCGCAGACTGAAAGATATTCGTCGTAGAATGCCTGATGCGCGGCCGCGCTGTCCTGGTCGCCTTCGATCAGGTGATTGAAGTAGTTGTAATGGCTCATGATGTGCTGGCCGAGATTCATCGCGATGAAGCCCGCCAGCTGGAGGAAGCCCGGATAGACCTTGCGGCCCGCGCCCGGATAGGCGAGCGGCACGGTCGCGATCACGTGGTTGCGGAACCAGCTCAATGGCCGCTCGACGGCAACATCGTTGACCCCGGTGGGCGATGCCCTGGTGTCGATCGGCCCGCCCATCATGGTCAGGCTGGCCGGACGGCAAGGATGCTTGTCCTTGCCCATGATCGCGGTGGCGGCAAAGGCCGGAACAGAAGGCTGGCAGACCGCGACAACATGGGTGTCCGGGCCGATTGCTTCGAGAAATCCGACCAGGTAATCGATATAGTCGTCGAGATCGAACGGTCCCGCGGCGATCGGGACGAGCTTCGCATCGGCCCAATCGGTCACATAGACGTGCTGGTTTTCGACCAGCCGCGCAACCGTGCCTCGGAGAAGGGTCGCGTAATGGCCGCTCATCGGGGCGACCAGCAGGATCCTGGGCGCGTCGGCGGGCAGGCCTTCGCGGCGGAAATGCCGCAATTCGCAGAATGGCTCGCGCAGGACGACCGAATTGCCGACCGGATATTCGCGACCACCGACATAGGCATGGGCAATGTCCCAGTCGGGCTTGCCGCGCGGGGCATAGGCGTGGGCGAACACTTCGAGCGCCGAGGCCATCACCGGCGCCATGCCGCTATAGCCGAACGGATTGCGGGGGTTGGTCAGCAATTCCGCCCCGACCGCGGCCCAGGCGCTGGCCCCGGACAGCATCGCACGCTGGAATTCATAGGCATGGTAAAGCAAGTGCTTGTCTCCAGCGAAGATCGACTCATCCGCGTAATGGACGTTCTGGCGGGAACATAATGCAGCCTTTCCACCTATGTTGCAATGCAACAAGAAGAGTCCGGGGTCCGAGACGGGTCGGCCGGCGCGATCTTTGCTTCAATCGGGACTGACATTGGGCTAGGTCGCCGCGCATGGCGCAGAGGCCCGAAAAAACGTCAGTAGTGGAAAAGCCGGCCAAGGATCTTGGCCCGTTGCGGATGATCTGGCGGGAGACGTTCAAATATCCGCGCCAAGTCGGTTTCGCATTCCTGGCACTGCTAACTGCCTCCGCGGCGACGCTGGCGATTCCCTATCGCTTCAAGTCGATCATCGACGATGCGTTCGGCGAAGGCTCGAATATCGAAGCGATCAACCACTCCTTCCAGTATCTGATGATGATCGTCGTGGTCCTGGGCCTCGCCAGCGCGATCAGGTTCTATTTTGTCAGCTGGCTGGGCGAGAGAGTGGTCGCGGACCTCAGGCTCAAGGTCCAGGACAACCTCCTGCGCCTGTCTCCCGGCTTCTTCGAGGAGAACAGCCCCAAGGAGATCTCCTCGCGCATGACCAGCGATACCGCAATCATCGAGCAGGTCGTGGGAACTACCGTTTCGGTGGCCTTGCGCAATTTCATCACCGGGCTGGGCGGGATCATCCTGCTGTTCATCCTCGCGCCGGTCCAATCGGCCTATCTCGTCGGTGGAGCTTTCCTGATTGCGATTACCATGCGCCTGTTCGGGCGCCGGATCCGAAACGTCGCGCGGGCGAGCCAGGACCGTGTGGCCGATGTCGGGGCCAAGGTGGCCGAGGTTTTGGGTGCGATGAAGATCGTCCAGGCCTTCAACCAGGAAGATCGCGAGTCGCGCAACTTCGCCGGGGCGGTCGAAGCGACTTTCGATACCGCCAAGAAGCGGATCATGCTGCGCGCCGCGATGACCGCGCTGTTCATCACCGTGGTTTTCGGCGCGATCACCGCGCTCATGTGGAATGGTGCATTGAGTGTCGCCTCCGGGAAGATCTCGGGCGGAACCATCGCCGCGATCGTCGTAGTCGGCGTAATGGTCTCGGGCGCATTCGCGGCGCTTTCGGAAGTCTATGCGGATCTCCTGCGCGGGGCGGGCGCGGCAAGCCGGCTCAACGAGCTGCTCAAGGAACAGCCAACCATCAGGGCGCCAGAGCGGCCCCAAGCGTTACCCCAGCCGCCGCGCGGCAGCCTTTCGTTCCAGAACGTCACTTTCCATTATCCGACCAGGCCCGAAACGGCGGCGGTGAAGGATTTTTCGCTGACGATCGAGCCGGGTGAGACTGTCGCCATCGTCGGGCCATCGGGTGCCGGCAAGTCGACCCTGTTTCAGTTGGCGGAGCGGTTCTACGATCCGCAGAGCGGAACCGTGAAGATCGACGGAGTTCCGCTCACCAGCGCCGACCCCGCCGAAATTCGCCGGCGCATCGCGTTCGTGCCGCAGGAAGCGATCCTGTTCGGTGCCAGCGCGCGCGACAATCTGCGTTACGGCAAATGGGACGCGAGCGATGAGGCAATCTGGGAGGCGGCAAGGGCCGCCAATGCCGAAGCCTTTCTCAGGGACCTGCCCCAGGGGCTGGATACATTCCTAGGCGAAGGCGGCGCGCGGCTCTCGGGTGGGCAACGCCAGCGGGTCGCAATTGCCCGGGCCTTGCTCCGCGATGCACCGATCCTGCTGCTCGACGAAGCGACCAGCGCACTCGATGCCGAGAGCGAGCGGCTCGTCCAGCAGGCGCTCGAACGGCTGATGGAGGATCGCACGACGCTGGTCATCGCCCACCGGCTCGCCACCGTTCGTTCGGCCGACCGGATCGTGGTGATGGAGGATGGCGCGATTGTCGAAGAAGGCACCCATGCCGATCTGACGTCGGGCGGCGGCCTCTATGCCCGGCTTGCGTCGTTGCAGTTCGACGATGTAAGTTCAGGCGAGAGCCGCGATATCGACGAGCTTTTCGACGAAGTAACAACTGAAACCGATTAGGGACAGCCCCTCTTGGGCAATAGCGTATAAGGAGCTGTCTCGATGTCTTGCGTGCCCTCCCTTCAGGGCCCGACGCATGGAAGCCGAGGTATACTTCCCATGATCAAATCCCTTCTGGTTGCCGGAACATCGGCGATTGCCCTGTCGCTTTCCGGCCCCGCTGCGGCGCAAGAGCTGGTCGAACCTGAGCCGATGACCTGGCCTGAAATGGGCTTCGACCCTGCCGACCTCGATCCTGCGATCGACCCGGGCGACGACTTCTGGGCCTATGTGAATGGCAAATGGGATGCGGTCACTCCTATCCCGCCGCAATATTCCTATCACGGCGTGATCCGCGACCTGCGTCTCAAGGCGGAAAGGAGCGTCGCGGAAATCGTGGCCGACATGGCGGCCGAGAACGCTCCCGAAGGGAGTATCGCGCAGCGAGTTGGCGATTCCTATGCGGCATTTGTCGATGTCGAGGGGATCAATGCGCGCGGCCTTTCACCGATCCAGCCGCTGCTCGAGCAGATTTACGCCGCTTCGACCTACCAAGAACTGGCTCGCTTGTTCGCCCTGCCGGGCATCCCGGATCCGTTTTTTGTCAGCATTCATCCCGACCAGAAGAATCCGGACTACAACATACTCAATATCTGGATCGGAGGTTATGCCCTGCCGGACCGCGACAACTATCTCGTCGACAGCGAAAACAACCGCGAGATGCAGGCGCACTACAAGGACTATGTTGCCTTCCTGCTCGGCAAGGCCGGATATTCCGATCCGGCTGCCGCCGCGGAAGCGGTCTACGGTGTCGAGTACGGGCTTGCGGCGCTGGCCTTCGACCGCACCCTCTCGCGCAATCCCGAATTGCTCTACAATGTCGTCCCGCGCAGCCAGATGGTCACTTGGTCCGACACGTTCCCGTTGCAGTCCTATCTCAACGAGTTGCTGGTCGGCGATACCGAAACCCTGATCGTCGACGAAATGCGTCCCGATGCGCAAGAAGCGGCCACTCTTGGCTTGTCGTCCGAAGACATGAACAAACTTGGCGCGGGCTTTCCGGCGATGGTCGACTATGTCGGCAAGGTCCCGCTCGACACCTGGAAGGCCTGGATGGTCGCGCATCTGATGCAAAATTACGCGCCCTTCCTTCCAAGCGAAATCGACCGGCGCAATTTCGAATTCTGGGGCACTTTCATGTCCGGAACCGCCGCGCAACGGCCCCGCGAACAGCGCGCAATCTCGGTTGTCGAGAGCCAGCTCGGCGAGGCGGTCGGCGAACTTTACATCCAGCGGCATTTCCCGCAGGCGTCAAAGGACAAGATGATCGAGCTGGTTGGCAATCTCCAAAAGGTGATGCAGCAGCGGATCGACGACCTTGCCTGGATGTCCGATGCAACCAAGCAGCAGGCCCAGGCCAAGCTGGCCGCTTTCAGGGTCAAGATCGGCTATCCCGACGAGTTCGAGGATTATGAAGGCCTGGCGATCCGCCCCGATGATCCGATCGGCAACCAGATTGCCAGCAATGCCTGGGCGTGGGACGAAATGGTCGAGGATCTCGGCCAGCCGGTCGACAAAACCGAATGGCATGCGACCCCGCAGACGGTGAACGCCTATTATTCGCCAACCGGTAACGAGATCGTGTTCCCGGCCGGATACCTGCAGCCGCCGAATTTCGCGCTCAATGCCGATCCGGCGGTCAATTACGGGATCATCGGCACCACGATCGGGCATGAAATCAGCCACGGGTTCGATAACACCGGCTCGAAGTTCGATGGCACCGGGGCGCTCAAGAATTGGTGGACCGAGGAAGACCGCTCGAAATTCGACGCGAAGACCGCGATGCTGGTCGAGCAGTACAATGCCTTCTGTCCGATCGACAACGGCGAAACCTGTATCAACGGCCGACTGACGCTCGGCGAGAACATTGCCGACCTCGCCGGGCTGACGATCGCCTATTATGCCTACAAGCTTTCGCTCGGCGGCGAGGAAGCCCCGGTGATCGACGGGCTGACCGGCGACCAGCGCTTTTTCATCGCCTATGCGATCGGCAATCGCAGCAAGTGGACCGAGGAATTCACCCGCCAGATCCTGCAGACCGATCCGCACTCGCCAGATATTGCCCGCACCAATCTGGTGCTGCGCAATTTCGACCCATGGTACGAAGCGTTCGACGTCACCGAGGACGACGAGCTTTACCTGCCGCCCGAACAGCGCGTACGCATCTGGTAAGGCCCTGGCAGTCGCAATTGCGGGGACACCGGCGGCGGGCGGCTTGACTTGGGTTGCCCCGCTGCCAAGTCATGGCCGGATGGCAGCGCGCCTGCCTGGCCGTTTCACCTGAGGACAGAAGCTTGCGATGACGTTCCTCCAGCAGCTCCTGGTCGCGCTGGTCCAGGGGATCACCGAATTCCTCCCGATTTCGTCGTCGGGTCACCTGATCCTGATCCCGAAACTTACCCCCCTGCCGGACCAGGGGCCGCTGATCGATGTCGCGGTCCATGTCGGATCGCTGCTGGCGATCATCATCTATTTCTTTCGTGACGTGAAGGGCCTCGCCCAGGGCGGATTTGCGGCGATCGGGATCGGCACCGAGCCGCAGCAGAAACGGCTGTTCTGGTGGGTGGTGATCGGGACAGTCCCGGCGATCGCCTTTGGCATATTCCTCAAGCTCGGCGGCTATTGGGAAAGCTTCCGGATCACCGACCTGGTTGCCGCCAACCTCATCGTCTACGGCTTGCTCCTTGGTATTGCCGACCATTTCGGGAAGCAGGAGAAGAGCTATGAAGAGCTCACCATGCGCGACGCGTTCATCGTCGGGATTGCCCAGGCGCTGGCCCTGATCCCCGGAACCAGCCGCTCGGGCGCAACCATGACCGCGGCCCGAGCGCTGGGCTACAAGCGGGTCGAGGCCGCGCGATTCTCGTTTCTGCTGGGCATTCCGGCCATCGCCGGGGCCGGCGTGCTTGCCGCGCTCGATCTCGCGGATGCCTCATCGCAGCTGCAGTTCGATGCACTGGTGACCGGCGGCCTGACATTCCTGGCCGCCTTTGCAACCATGGCCTTCCTGATGAATTTCCTGAAGAAGGCCTCGATGCTGGTGTTCGTGATCTATCGCGTTGCACTGGGTTGTGCCTTGCTTGCGTTCCTCTAGTCTGGCTCGCGATGGAGAAGCTGGACGGCAAGGAATATGAAGACCTGCTCGAGCCCTTGCAGCTCGAACTGGTATCGATGGCGCGTTGGGCGCGTGCAAGCGGCGCTCGCATCCTGGTCATATTCGAAGGACGCGACACGGCCGGCAAGGGCGGCGCAATCCAGGCAGTCTCCTCGCAGCTCAATCCGCGCCAGTGCCGGATAGTCGCCTTGTCGAGGCCGAGCGAGCGCGAGATGGGTGAATGGTATTTCCAGCGCTATGTCGCGCATTTGCCCACCGCCGGGGAGATCGTGCTGTTCGACCGCAGCTGGTATAACCGCGCCGGGGTCGAGAAGGTCATGGGCTATGCCAGCGAAGTGCAGGTTGCGGCGTTCCTGGACCAGGTGCCGCAGTTCGAGAAGCAGCTCGTCGATGACGGAATCCTACTGTTCAAATACTGGTTGACCACCGATCAGGCGCAACAGGAGGAGCGTCTGGCCGAACGGCTGGAAGACCCGCTCAAGCGCTGGAAGCTCTCGCCGATCGATCTCGCCGCACGCGGCAAATACGATGAGTATACTGCGGCGCGCGAAGCGATGTTGAGCGCCAGCCATACCGATTTCGCGCCCTGGACGCTGGTCGATTTCAACGACCAGAAGCGCGGGCGGCTCACCTTGATCCGGGACTTGCTCGATCGCCTGCCGGACACGCATGTCGCGCCCGCCGTGCTCGAATACGAACCCCTTGGTCGCGCGCCGAGTACCGAGAAATTCGGCGTAATCGAGCCAATCCCACCCTTTGACGGCTAGCGGGTCGCTGCTTCGTCCGGCGGCCTGGTTGCCTGCGTCGATGGAGGCTCGGTCCGCGTTTGCGGAAGCCGCCGCTCATCGAGCATCTCGGCAGCTTCGTTCAGGGCCTGCCCTTCCTCGACCGTCATCGCGGTTGGTCCGGGACCGGGATCGCTCGGCTCGCAGCCGCCAAGCATGGCGACGGCCGCGAAGATGCAGGCTGCGTGCTTGGACTGTCTCATAGAGATGTGCGTTGCCGGCAAGGGCGGGCGCACCCACATGACGCGCCCGGTCCAGGCCCCGGCAATAGGACCGCCTAGTTTCCGGCGGCTTCTTCCATGCTGCCGGCTTCGTCTTCGGCAGCTGCAACCACATCTGCCGCTGCATCGGCCGCGGCTTCGCCGGCGGCTGCGGCGTTGACCTCTTCGGTCAGCGAGGTGTCGTCCGCCAACGCATTCGGATCCTCGACCGGGTCCCCGGCGCCCGCCAGCGGTTCATCGGCGCTGATCTCGACATTCTCCGCTTCGGCATCGGCCGACGCGTCTTCGGTGTCGCCGCAGGAGGCAAGCGCGAATGCGCCGATCGAAAGGATGGCCATGGATGCGAATTTTCTCATTGTGATCCCTCTCCGATTGAGAACTCGCGAGGTCGATTGTGTCCCCGCGCCAGCGCAAATCTAGTCACCAAATTCCCGCATGCAAATGGCAAAGCGGCCGCATCGCCGCAGCGAAGCCAAAACGGGTTGGAACGATTTGGCTTGCAGATGGAATTGCCCTCGCTATATATGATATCATAATAATATCGCAAGGAGATTCGCGATGCCCGATCAGGATCGGTCGATGACGACCAGCCGGGAACACTCGGCCAGCAGCTATAACGGCTATCTCATGTTGATCGCCCTGCTGGCGATTCCGGCGCTGTTTGCGTGGGAGCTTTCGCTTTTCGACAGGGGAGCTCCCGGACCGCTCGTTGGAGTGAGCATGATCATCGGCCACATCCTGGCCTTCCTGTTCGTGCTGTTCGGCTTCTACATGATCCAGCCCAACCAGGGCGTGGTGATCACCCTGTTCGGCGATTATCGCGGGACCGACCGCAAGACCGGGCTGCACTGGATCTGGCCGTGGATGGGTCGCAAGAAGATCTCGGTCCGCGCGCACAACGTCCATTCCGAGCGGGTCAAGATCAACGATCTGCGCGGCAATCCGGTGGATATTGCCTGCAACGTGGTGTGGCGCGTCAAGGACACCGCCCAAGCGGTGTTCGATGTCGACGATTACAAGCAGTTCGTGAACATCCAGATCGAGGCCGGTTTGCGCACGGTCGGCGCGCGCCATCCTTATGACGACATGAGCGATGAGGACCAGACCACCCTGCGCGGCAGCGCCGAGGTGATCAGCTCGGAACTCCAGGCCGAGCTCAACGATCGGCTGAAGGTTGCCGGCATCGTGGTCGATGAAGCGGGGCTGACCCACCTCGCCTATGCCTCCGAGATCGCCGGGGCGATGCTGCGCCGCCAGCAGGCCGAAGCCATCATCGCCGCGCGCACCAAGATCGTGATGGGCGCGGTCAGCATGGTCGAGGACGCACTAAGAAAGCTGTCCGCGGACGGAATCATCGAGCTCGACGACGAGCGCAAGGCGGCGATGGTCTCGAACTTGATGGTGGTCCTGTGCGGCGATCGCGAGGCGCAACCGGTGGTCAATACAGGCACGCTCTATCAGTAATCCAAGGTGCAGCGCGATGGCGCCCCCCTCGAAAAAGGCCTTTCCCCTCCGACTCGATCCGGCACTCCATGCCGCGATCGAACGGATGGCGGCAAGCGACCTGCGATCGGCCAATGCCGAGATCGAGGTTCTGCTGCGCGAGGCGCTCGCCGCGCGGGGAGTGAAGGTTCCGGTCAGCGAACGGCCAAGGCGGGGCAGGCCGCCGAAGCCGAAATAGGGACAAGAGCGGCGCGAGTTGGCCGTCAGGAGCGCGATCGCGCCGAATCAGCCGATGTCGACTCCGACTGACTCGTGGGATCCGCCACGCTTGTATTCCTCGGCAATCTGCGCCGCGCGATAGGACGCTCGCCTGACCGCCCGCTCATCGAGCCGGTCGAACATCTCGGCGAGGTTTTCGGCCCCCGATTCATCGCCCATCAGCATTGCCACGAAGAACCAGGCGGTCGCTTCGACCGGGTCGGCGTCAACGCCTTCGCCGGCGAGATAGACCACGCCGATCTCGTTGAAGGCATGGCTCTCGCCCATTCGTGCCGCCCTGCGGAAATGGTCGAGCGCACGCTTGTGATCCTGTTCCACTCCGCGGCCCAGCGAATACATGATGCCGAGGCTGACATGCGCCTTCGCGTTGCCCTGCTTTGCCGACGCCTGGAACAGCTTGATCGCCGTGGACTGGGGAGCGCTCACTCCGCGCCTCGCATCGATCAGGACCCCCAGCCGCCACTGGGCGTCGGAATTTCCGAGTTTGGCCGCTTCCTTGAACAGTTGCGCCGCCCTTCCCGGATTGCTGCGGACGTGGATGCCATGCTCGTAGAAGGTTGCGAGCAGGGTCATCGCTTCGGCGTCTCCCTCGCCGGCCGCCGTTTCGATTACCTCGAAAGCTTCGTCCGGCTGGCGCTGGGCGAGCAGCAGCTCGGCCTGTTCGACCGCGCCTGAAGTCGCGAGCGCGAGGGGTGCAATGGCATTGAGGAAAAGGCTCATCTTCAATCCCTGTGCAGCGAAGACCGCTTTATCATCATGACGCGATGCTGCGATTGGCGCAAGATTCAGGGTTAACCGTCAAACGCCGGATGGTAGGAAACCATGCCCCGAGGCTGTTTGGCTGCGAGCGCGATGCATTGGAAGAACCGTGCGGCGGGTCCAGCAAGTGCAAGCCGGGGATCGTTCTGGAAGCCGAAGCGACCGTAAAATCCGGGATCACCCAGCACCACGCAGCCACTGGCGTCCAGCTGTCGCAAATCCTCCAGCCCGGCGCGGACAAGGGCGGTGCCGATGCCCTGACGTTGGAGCGAGGGTTTCACCGAAATTGGCCCCAAGCCGTACCAGCCCTTGCTTCCGTCGGAGATGGAAACCTTGGAAAAGGCGATGTGACCTGCCGGTCTTCCTTCGATCTCGCAGATCAGGGACACAGCCAGCGCTCCGGCATTGCGCAGGCGGTCGACAATATCGGGCTCGCTTCCGTCGCTGAAGGGGACATCGGCGAACGCCTGTTCGGTCAGCTCGTGGATTGCCTTCACGTCGTCCGGCCGCTCGCTCCGGATTTTCCATTCACTCACAAGAAATGCCCAGCCTTGTCGCGCTTGGTCGCGAGATACCTGGTGTTGTGCGGATTTTCCGGCGTCTGGTGCGGAACCCGTTCCACGATCTCGACGCCGGTCGCGGCGAGCGCCTCCAGCTTTGCCGGATTGTTGGTCAACAACCGGATCGAGCCGATCTCCAGCAGGGCCAGCATTTCCGCGGCGACCTCGAAATCCCGCGCCTCCTCCGGCAGGCCGAGCCGCCGGTTGGCCTCGAGCGTATCGAAGCCCTGGTCCTGCAGCCGATATGCCCTGAGCTTGTTCACCAGGCCGATTCCGCGCCCTTCCTGGCGCAGATAGAGCAGCACTCCCCACCCGCCATTTGCTGCCTGCTCCGCCAGTTCGGCAAGCGCTGAATCGAGCTGCGGCCCGCAATCGCATTTGAGACTGCCCAGCGCGTCGCCGGTCAGGCATTCGGAGTGCAGCCTGACCAGCGGCGGCCTTTCGCCGCTGCGCTTGCCGAACACCAGCGCGACGTGTTCGCGCATGTCATCGACCGAGCGGAAGGCGACAATCTCCGCGTTCTCGCTTGCGCTGGTCGGGAGGCGGGCACGGCTCGCGACAACCAGCGGCGAGTGCGTTCCAAGGACCTCCGCATCGCCGGAGGACACCGGCTGGGCCTCTCCGGCATTGTCCGGATCGACCAGGAAGGCGGGAAGGATTCCCGCGAGCCTGGCCAGTTCGAGCGCGGCAGCCGCTCCTTCGGGCCAGTCGATATGCTCCGCCTTGAACGGCCCCTTCAAGGGCGAGGCGAGATCGAGCGCCGGGTCGGCAATCGCTCGCGCGGCTTCGAGCGTGAATGGTTCCGCGCCCCTGATCAGCACCGGCCGGCGGGGTTCGCCTGCCTCGCGCTGGTTGGCGAGTTTGAGGGTCGCCGCCCGCGCAGCCGAAATGAGCATCGCGGACCCACGGGCCTCCGGCGCAATCGCGGTCTCGACCGGCAGGAGCACGGGACCGTCATCCATCAGCAGCGGCCAGCCATGGCGCAAGGCGTCGATCGCCTGCGCTGCGCGCCGTTGCGGGGATGGCGTATTGGCGCTCAGAGATCGAACTCCATGATCAGCGGGACATGATCGCTCGGCTGTTCCCAGTCGCGCGCTTCTTCCAGCACATGGTGCGCGATCGCTTGCTTCGCGACATCGGGCGATGCCCACATATGATCGAGCCTTCGCCCCCGGTCGCCGGTCTTCCAGTCCTTCGCGCGATAGGACCACCAGCTGTAATAACGCTCGGGAGCAGGGATCAGCTCGCGCCCGGCATCGACCCAGCCATGTGCGTCCTTGAACCGTTGGAGCGTCTCGACCTCGATCGGCGTATGGCTGACAACCTTCAGCAGTTGCTTGTGGCTCCACACGTCGCATTCCAGCGGAGCAATGTTGAAATCGCCGACGATCAGGGTGGGCGCATCGATCTTCTCGGCCCACCGCGTCATGCGCGCGACAAAATCGAGCTTCTGCCCGAATTTCGGATTCTCCTCGCGGTCGGGAATATCGCCGCCGGCCGGGACGTAGACATTTTCGAGCACCAGTCCCTTGCCCGGGCCGGTCAGCTCCACCCCGACATGGCGTGCCTCGCCATTATCCTGCCAGTCGTGGCGGCCGGATTCCTTCAGCGGAATGCGGCTGACCGTCGCAACGCCGTGATAGCCCTTCTGGCCATGGATCGCGAAATGCGAGTAGCCCAGCTCCTCGAATGCCCCGAACGGGAATTGCGGCTCCTGGCATTTGATTTCCTGGAGGCACAATATGTCGGGCGAATATTCCTTCAGGAACCGCGCGACGATCGGCATCCGCAGCCGCACCGAATTGATATTCCAGGTGGCAATCGTGACCATGCGGCGAGGCTTTAGGTGCGTTCCCCCGTCGCAGCAAGCAGGCCAAAGAAAACCTCCGTCCCGGGGGCATTGGGACGGAGGTTCCTTTTAGCGTTCGTCACGCTTTTCACGCCGCGCTTGTGGGAGGCTGGGGTAACAGGGGGGAAACCCGCCTCGCGTCGTCGTGTTCTGGGCAATCTAGGCAAGAGCTGCTTGCTCTTGAATGAACGGTTGGGGTCACCTCGTCGTATGCACCCCACATGTTGGGGGCAGGAGGTTCAGCCGGGGCGACGAGTCGTTACGCGGGGGTCGCGCCACCTGAACGTCGATTCGGGAACGGAGACGCCGTAACGGTGATTCGTCAGCCGCACCGTGGTGCGCTTGTTCTGCGCATCGAGCTGGACCCAGCTGACCAGTTCGAGGCCGCCCGGCGCGCTGGGCTTGCTCACGAAGATCAGGTTCATCATGCCGAATTCGGGCTTGTCCGGATCGCGCACCTCGATGCTGATCACGTCGGGACTGTTGGTCGGCACCAGCGAGCCATATTGCGCGACGTCGCGATTGGGATCGAGCAGGGCGCCGAGCGGGGAATTCTTGATCGGCCAGCGTTCGACCTGGCGGACATCGTAATCGATGAAGTTCAGCGAACTCCCGTTCGAGACGATCAGCACGTTGACCGCCTCTTCATATTCGAAGCGGATCTTGCCCGGGCGCTTGAGGGTCAGCACTCCGGTTACCCGCTGGCCGTTGCGATCGGTCTGGACGAAATCGGCCTTGAGCGTGGAAATCCCGCGCAAGGCCGCGACCGCCCTGTCGATTCTCGCATCCGCTGCCGCCGCCGGGATCGCCGGTGCGATCATGGCCGCCGGCACCGCGGCCGCCAGTAAGGCCGCCATTACAGGACGCGACAACGCGCGGAATGTGGGAGTGTTCCGGTTCATGCTTCGACCTTTAGTCACGAAGCCTTGAACTGCCAATGAACTCCGTACGCTCCCGGAATTCAGACTATTTGATCTTGGCTTCCTTGAACTCGACATGCTTGCGCGCAACGGGGTCGTATTTCCGGAAGCTCATCTTCTCGGTGATGTTGCGCGGGTTCTTCTTCGTCACATAATAGAAGCCGGTGTCTGCGGTAGAGACCAACTTGATCTTGACGGTTGCGGGTTTCGCCATGGCTCGATCCTGGTTTTCATAATTGGCGCCGACCCAAAGCGGGAAACCGGGCCTCAAACAACAAGGCGGCGATGTACACGCCGCCGCTTCAGGGCGCGGCCTTTGCTGCCAAAGCGCCGCAAAGTCAAGCGCGGAGCAGGTTGCGCTACCAATCGACCTTGCCACGATTGGACTTCACCTCGCCTCGCTTCTTCTTGGATTTGAGGCGCTGCTCCTTGCCCACCCGATTGAGCCGCGTCCTGGCGCGCTGCTTCGGTTCCAGCTGCGCCTGCTCGAGCAGTTCGGTCAGCCGGGCTCTCGCATCCTCGCGATTCGCCTCCTGGGTACGGTGACGGCGCGCGGTCAGCACGATTTCGCCGCGCGCATTCATCCTCGTGCCAGCAAGCGATTTCAGCCGGGAAAAGACCGCCGGCGACAGCCCCAGGGCAAACACATTCAGCCGCAGCTGGACCGCCGTGGCGACCTTGTTGACGTTCTGGCCGCCCGGTCCGGATGCGGCGATGAAGCTCTCCTCGACCAGCGCCAGCGCGCGTTCGCTGAGGCGTTCCTCGCTCACGCCAGCGGCTTCATTGAAGTGCTCGGGCGATCCTTCGCATCGCCTCCTCGAGAACCGCATCGTCGGCCGCGAAGCTGATCCTGAAGCCGTCCCTGCCGCCAAAGGCCGAGGCAGCGACCACGGCCACGCCATGGTCGAGCAAATGCAGCGCCAGCGCCTCGTCGTCGCCGAAGCGCTCCATCAGCGGGCTGGCGTCGATGAAGCAGTAGAAGGCGCCGTCCGGCACCGGCGTCGACAGGCCCGGTGTCGCGTTGATCGCCGAGACCGCCATGTCCCGCCGCACCCGGAACCGTTCTCGCCACTCACCAAGGAAATCCTGCGGTCCTTCGAATGCGGCCACGGCGGCCGCCTGGCTGATCGAGGCGGGATTGCCAGAGGCATGCGATTGCAGCCGGCCCATGGCGGAGATCAGCCATTCCGGGCCGGTCGCGACCCCGATCCTGAAACCCGTCATCGCATGGCTCTTGGACACACCGGAAACGGTACAGATGCGGTCGGCAAGGTCCGGGCAGAGATTGGCCAGCGTCGCGTGCCGTTCGCCCGAATAGATCAGCGGCGCATAGATATCGTCGCTCAGCACCATCACCCGCGGATGGCGCCGCAGGACCTCGGCGATCGAATGCAGCATGGCCTCGGGATAGACTGCGCCGGTCGGGTTCCCCGGGCTGTTGAGCATCAGCCATTGCGTGCGCGGGCCAATCAGGGCTTCGAGATCGCCGCCGGTGAAGCGGAAATCGTCTTTCGCGTGGGTGATGAGCGGGACGACATCGCCGCCGGCAAAGCGCACGATTTGCGGATAGCTCACCCACCACGGCGCCGGGATGATCACTTCCTCTCCCTTGCTCACCGTCGCCAGCATGGCCTCGAAGATCGCCTGCTTGCCGCCGGCGGTGACGATCACATTCTCGGGATCGGTCTCGATGCCCAGGTCGCGCCGGAAATGGAGCGCAGCAGCCTGTTTGAGCCGCATCGTCCCCGTGACCGGCGTGTATTTGGTGTCGCCTGCGTCGAGCGCCGCCTTGGCCGCCGCGATCACATGTGCCGGAGTCGCGAAATCGGGCTCTCCTACCGAAAGCGAGATGATGTCCTTGCCCTCGGCGCGCAATTCGGTCGCCCGGTCGGTCATCGCGGTGGTACGCGAAGGTTCGATCCGTCCGAGCGCTTCGGAGACGGCGTGGATGCTCATCTTGCCAACAGCTCCGCTTTCATAAGACCGCGCACCGAATTGCCCAGCAGGAAGCCGTCCGCAAGGTCTTCGACCCGCAGTTCAGCCTCTTCCGCCTTGCCTTCGTCGAGCAGATGGCGGCGTAAGACCCCAGGGAGCAGCCCCAGGCTTCCCGGCGGAGTGAGAAATTTCCCGTTGCGCTCGACAAAGATGTTCGAATGGGTCGCTTCGGTGATCAGCCCGTCGTCGCGGACCAGCACTGCTTCGTCGGCCCCGGCGGCAATCGCGAGTTCGCGCGAGACTTCGTAGAACGCCCGGTCGGTGCATTTGTGGCGCAAGCGCCAGTCGCCCGCGGAGACCGGCAAGCTCACCAGGCCGCAGCGCACAGGGTCAGGCAAGGCGCCGGCGCTTAGAGGCTGGACTTCGAGCGTCGTTGCCCCGCTGCGTGACAGCAAGAGGCGCAGCTTGGCCGGCTCATCGAGTTCGAAACACAGCGCCTGGATCTGGTTGCGCGCGGCATGGCGATCATAGGCAAAGCCAAGCTCTTCCGCACTCGCCTTCATCCGTTCGAGATGGAGTTCGAGGAGCGGAATGCCCTTTTCCGGGTCGAAACCCATGCTCTCGATGATGTCGAACCCGGCGGCTGCCTGGCGCACGAAGTCGCTCTTGATCAGGGCCTCGCGCCATTCGGACATGCCGGTGCTGTCGGCGACGATCGCACCGCCGACGCCCAGCACCGCCGTTCCCCGGCCATTTTCCTCCGGCGTCAGGCGGATCGTCCGGATCGCGACATTGAAGGCGGCATCGCCATTGGCATCGATGCGGCCGATCGCCCCGCAATAGGGGCCGCGCGCATCGCGCTCGGTCTCGTCGATCAACTCCATCGCGCGAATCTTGGGCGCACCGGTGATCGACCCGCAGGGGAAGATCGCACGGATCACATCGATCGCGTCCATGCCCTCCTGAAGTTCCGCGCGCACGGTCGAAACCATCTGGTGGACCGTCGGATAGCTCTCGATCGCGAACAGGTCATCGACCGTCACCGATCCGGCGACCGCCACACGCGACAGGTCGTTGCGCATCAGGTCGACGATCATCAGGTTCTCGGCCTTGTCCTTTACCGATCCCGCCAGTTCACGGGCAAGGTGGCCGTCATCCTCCGGGCTTCGTCCGCGCGGGCGCGTGCCCTTCATCGGCTTGACCTTTACCGATCGCCCGCGAAGCGTGAAGAACAGCTCGGGGCTGAACGAAAGCAGCCAGTGCGAACCGTCGAAAATGATCCCGCCATAGCCGGCATTCCCGGCCGGGCGGATCGCGGCATAAAGCGCCAGCGGATCGCCGCGGGTCGAACCGGCCATCTGCATGGTGAAATTGGCCTGGTAGATATCGCCGGCCCTGATCGCTTCCTGCAGCACATCGAACTGTTCGAGATAGGCACCGGTGCTGATCTGCGGCTGCATCGGCCCGATCGACGGTGCGGGCCCCGCTCCGGCGTGTTCCGCCAGCCAGGCCGGCACTTGGGCCGCTGGGATTGACTCGGCCTTTTCGAACAATCCCAGCCAGACGAGCGGTCCGGCAGCGCCGCTGCTCCGTTCCGCAAGCGGCAAAAGCCTGGACTCGAGTGCCAACCCGGCCTCGTAGGCGATGTAGCCAGCCAGTGTGCCGCCGGTATCCACGCGAGCCCGATTGGCTGCGTCCAGCACCTGCGCGACTTCGCCGGGCCTGCGGGCAACAAAGATTTCTCGCGGGTTTTCGAACAATTGAGCGTCGCTTGCGCCGTTCTCGCGCGCATCGTCGAGCAGGACAAAGGGTTGCCGGGCCGCCATCGCCCCGGCTTTAGTGCGTTTGGCTGCGAAGTCGAGCGCTTGACCGCGCCCCGGTCCATCCGCCACATCGTTTTCGAAATCGAACGGAGGCACCGACCGCGATGGGCGAGATATTCCTGGGTCTGGGCGCGAATGGCGAGCGGCAGGTTCTCAATCTCGGCAAGGCCAACCGGCATGGGCTGATCGCCGGTGCAACCGGCACCGGCAAGACGGTGACCTTGCAGGGCCTGGCCGAGAGCTTCTCGGCCGAAGGTGTCCCGGTCTTCGTCGCCGACGTCAAGGGCGACCTGGCCGGTATCGCGATGCCCGGCTCGCCGACCTTCAAGCATGCCGACAAGCTCGAAAGCCGGGCCAGGGAACTCGGCATGTCGGATTATGCCTATTCCGACAATCCGGCGATCTTCTGGGACCTGTATGGCGAGCAAGGCCATCCGATCCGGACCACCGTTTCCGAAATGGGGCCATTGCTGCTTTCGCGGCTGCTCGACCTCAACGAGACCCAGGAGGGCGTGCTCAACATCGTCTTCCGCTTTGCCGACGAACAGGGCCTGCTGCTGCTCGATCTCGAAGACCTGCAGGTGATGCTGGCCCATACGGCGGAAAATGCCGGCGAACTGACAACGAGATACGGAAATGTGACCAAGGCCAGCGTTGGCGCGATCCAGCGGCAATTGCTCACCCTCGACAGCCAGGGTGGGGCGCAATTCTTTGGCGAGCCGGCGCTCGAGATCGACGATTTTCTGGCCTGCGACGAGCAGGGGCGCGGTTATATCAACGTGCTTGCAGCCGACCGGCTGATGCGCAGCCCCAAGCTTTATGCCACGTTCCTGCTGTGGTTGCTGGCGGAGCTGTTTGAGAGCCTGCCCGAAGTGGGCGACCCCGAGAAGCCCAAACTGGTGTTCTTCTTCGACGAGGCGCACCTGCTGTTCGACGATGCCCCCAAGGCACTCCAGGACAAGATCGAGCAGGTCGTCCGGCTGATCCGCTCCAAGGGCGTGGGCGTGTTCTTCTGCACTCAGAACCCGATCGATATACCGCAAGAAGTGGGCGGTCAGCTCGGCAACCGGGTCCAGCATGCGCTACGCGCCTTCACACCGCGCGACCAGAAGGCGATCAAGGCGGCTGCCGAGACCTTTCGCATCAATCCCGACCTCGATGTCGAGCAGGCGATTACCGAGTTGAAGGTGGGCGAGGCGCTCGTTTCGACGCTGATGGAAGACGGCTCCCCCTCGGTCGTCCAGCGCACCCTCATCAAGCCGCCGCGCAGCCGGCTTGGCCCGCTCACCGCCAAGGAGCGCGCGATCATCAACTCGGTCAGCCCGCATGACGGCAAATATGACGAGCGGATCGATCGCGAGAGCGCCGAGGAGGTGTTGCTCGCCAAGGCGGCAGACGCGGCCGCGACCGCCGAGGAAGTCGCAGAGAAGGGCGAGGACGAGGTGCGCAAGCGCAGCCGCAGGACGACTTCGCTGTGGGAAAGGGTTGGCAAGAGCGCGATGGGTGCCGCGGCAGGATCGGCTGCGTCGGTTGCCGCCGCGGCGGTACTCGGCAAGAAATCGCGCGCCAATCCGATGCGCACCGCAGCGACTTCGGCCGCCGGTACGATCGCGACCGAATTCGGCGGCAGCCTCGCCGGACGCTTTGTCAGGAACCTCGTCGGCGGGCTGATGCGCTGAAACAGGTTCGATTGGGCGATCGCGCTCCAGTCGTGCTACAAGTACTGGTCAATAAAAGAATTGAATTGGGCCGCTCTGTTATTGTCGAAGGAGCGAAGCAATGGCGCATGTGTTTGTTGGCCTGTCGCCAGACGACAAGCCGATCTTCCTGTTCACCCATGGCGGCACCAAGGTCCGGCAGGTGTTGTGGGGGGACTATCTCACGCTCGATCCCAACCTGCCGCCGAGCGGCGGCTGGACATTCGTCGTTTGGGGCAGTTCGGGCAACAATCCCCAACAACTCAAGATCAGGACCAATTTGACCGCCCAGACCCGGCCGCTGGAGATCATCTTCGTCGATGTCGGACAGGGCGATGGCTGCGTGCTGATCACACCCGAGCGCGACGGTGGCGAGCGGATCCTGGTGATCGATGCCGGCAAGAAGCACCATATGGCGGAATTCCTGCAGGATCGCTTCAAGATCGTCCAGAACGACCAGAATCTCAAATTCCACGCCGCTATCGTCACCCATCCCGACGAGGACCACTATGGCGGTTTCGTCCAGATCTTCCGCGACACCAAGGCCAGGTTCAAGCATCTCTATCACAGCGGGCTGGTCGAGCGCGCGGTGCCGGGAACCTACGAGAAGGTAGGCGGCAAGACGAAAAAGGCGGGCGAAAAGCATGCCTATCTCCGCGACCTCGCGGTCGACAACCAGGCGACCCGCGCCGCCTTTGCCGGCCCGCCGGGCGATTTCGTCTATCCGACGATGATGGACCATGCGCTGTCGCGCGCGGCGGTCGACAAATATTCGATGGTTTCCACGAGGCACGGCAAGCAGGAGGCGGGCCGCAGCTGGCTGCCCGAATTCGCTCCCTCGAACGCGCGCGACTACACGATCGAGGTGCTCGGCCCGTGGGTCGAGAACGATGGCGACGGCGACAAGCTGCGGGTGCTGGGCGGCAGCTACGGCAAGACCAAGAACGGGCATTCGGTCATTCTGCGGCTCGAATATGGCGGCTTCAGCGTGTTGTTCGGCGGCGATCTCAACGCGCCAGCCGAAAAATTCCTGCTGATGCAGCATACCGGGATCGACAAATGGCCGGGCACGATCGTCGAGCGCGACATCTTTGTCGCCGAAGCGCGCAAGGCGTTCCGGTCCGACGTGATGAAGGTCTGTCATCACGGGGCGGCCGATGTCACCGACGAATTCCTGAGCGCGGTCAATCCGGCGGCGTTCGTCATCTCCTCGGGCGACCAGGAAGGCCATGTCCATCCCCGGCCGGATCTGCTCGGACGGCTTGGCCGGCAGGGGCGTGGGTTTTCGCCGGTATTGCTTTCGACCGAACTCCAGCGTTCGACCCGCGAACGCGAGGACGAGGAGCTTGCGATCAGCCTCAGGAGGCTGATCGACGAGCAGGTCCAGAACGCGACGCAAGCGAGAATGGTCAAGATCTCGGACCTGATTCGCGAGCTTGCGCGAACCAATGTCGAAGTCGATGGGGCAATCTACCTCAAGACCGACGGCAAGAACCTGATCACCGCATTCCGCAACGAAGTGAATTCGGAAAAGGAGAAGTGGTTCTATTTCCGCTACCGGCTGGAAAACCAGATGCTCATACCCGTATCGGTCGGCGGCTAGCTACTGACCGGCAGCCTGATCTCGGCCATGAGGCCGGCGATCGAACCGTCGCTCCGGACCCTGTTGGCAAGCTTGAGACTGCCCTTGTGCTGGTCGGCGATCGCCCTGGCGAGTGTCAGGCCGAGGCCGGCCCCGCCGGTCTCGCGATTGCGCGAAGGATCGCCGCGCCGGAACGGTTCCAGCATCGCATCGATCTCGTCTTCGGGAATTCCCTCGCCGTCATCCTCCACCCTGATCGCCAGGAAATCGTCTTCACGGTGGAGCGAAACCCGCGCCCTGCCGCCGCCATAGCGCAGCGCGTTGGCGATCAGGTTGCGCAGGGCCCGGCGCAGCCAGGTCGCGCGCACCGGCAGGGCAATGCGGGTCGTCTCGCCGAGCACGACATCTTCGCCCATGTCTTCGAATTCCTCGACCACCGAGGCCGCCAATGCGGCCATCTCGGTGTTTTCGGGCCGGTCGGTCGGCTTGCCCACGCGAGCGAGCGAAAGGATGTCGTCGAGCGTCCTGGTGATGTCTTCGATGCTGGCGGCCATGCGCTGGCGCTCAATGTCGTCCTCGACCGATTCGATCCGCACCCGCAAGGCCGCGAGCGGCGTCTTGAGATCATGCCCGATTGCGCCGAGCATGACGTCCTTCTCGTCGAGCAGGGCGGCGATCCGAGATTCCATTTCGTTATGCGCTTCGATCAGTCGCCGTGTGTCGGACGGCCCGGCCGGTTCGACCTGTCCGTGGATCTCGCGCGTCTTGGCGAAATGTTCGACCCTGGCGGTAAGAGCGGCAAGCGGGCGGGTAATCCGCTTGAGCCACAAGGCCATGCCGCCGACCAGCACGAAGTAGAGGATCAAGGTCTGCCCGATAATCCCGCCCAGCGCTCCCTTTTCGCGCTCGGGTACGGGCACGCGGGCGATGACCCAGTCGCTGTCGGGCGTCGATTTTAGCCCGGCGACGAGCCATTCCTGGTTGCGCATTTGCGGAGGTGCCCGCTCCGGCCTCCGGGACAGCCAATCCGACATCACCGGATCATCCTGGGCCCGGCGGGTCACGACCATGACATCGTGCGCAACATATCCCTGCTCGCCGAGAATCTCGCGAAGCTGAACTTCGCGCCGTTCGTGACGGGCATCGCCCTGAACCGTAGTGAAGGTGTCGGAATGTTCGATCCCGAACCGCATCCGGGGCGGCGGATCGTCGCCGAATCTCGCGCGGGTCCGGTCGCGTTCGGGGATGATCAAGCGGAATGCGACCGAGTTGAGGAGCAGCTCCTCGCGTCGCTGGTCCTGCGCGCGCAGCAGGAGGGCCGCCGCAATGAACTGAGCAACGAGCAGGCCGAGGGCAACCGCCAGCAGCATCTGGCCCAGTAGGCTGCGGGGAGCGAGGCGCAGCTTCACGATGATTCGGCCGCGATCCGGCCGACATCGGCAGCCAGCATGTAGCCGCCGCCCCGCACCGTCTGGATCAGTCTGGGGTCGCTGCGGTCTTCCTCGATCTTGCGCCTCAGGCGGCTGACCTGGTTGTCGACCGCCCGATCGAACAGATGCGCTTCCCTGCCCTGGACCATGTCGAGCAGCCGGTCGCGGTCGAGCACTTGCCGTGGATGGGACAGCAGCGCGAGCAACAGGCGGAATTCCGCGGTCGAGATCGGGACGAGTGCCCCTTCGGGATCGGTCAGGCGGCGCTTGACCGGATCGAGGGTCCAGCCTTCGAATTCATAGAGCGCATCCTCCTGTGCGGAGGGTCCGGTCTTGCTCGCGCGACGCAGCACGCTCTTGATCCGCGCAACCAGTTCGCGCGGCTCGAACGGCTTGACGACATAATCGTCGGCGCCGATTTCGAGGCCCACGATCCGGTCGGTCGCTTCGCCCTTCGCGGTGAGCATGATCACGGGAAGGTTTTTGGCTTCCGACAGGTGGCGACACAGCGAAAGCCCGTCTTCGCCCGGCATCATGATATCGAGCAGGACAAGGTCCGGCGTCGATTTCAAGAGCTTGCTCCGCGCTTCGGCGGCACTCGATGCCGCCGTTACGTCGAACCCCTGGCGGGAAAGATATTCTGCCAGGGGTTCGCGCAGGCTGGCTTCGTCATCGACCAGCAGGACGCGGATCTGGGCGGTTTCCTGCACGGTCATGCAATTGCCCCCATTGATGTGACGTCAGGCGCCGAAGCGCCCGCGCCCCTGCCGCATCTTGCCGCGAGCGGCGCGGCGCTCTTCGCGGCTGATCGTTCCGTCGCCGTCGGCATCGGCTTGATCGAACCGGGCAAGCGCGGCCGCAGTAAATTCGGATCGGCTGATCTGCTCGTCGCCATTGCCATCGGCGTGGCGGACAATGCCCGCCAGGCTGTGCAAACCGCGACCGTCGCGGCCGCCCATCATCGGGCCTTCGCCCATTCGCGATCCGCGGCGTGTTTCGCCGAGATGTTCGCGCAGTGCGTCGCGTCCGCCTTCGCGCGCGGCAGTCGCCTCTTCGAAGCTCAACTGGCCATTGCCGTCGGTATCGGCGGCCTCGAAGCGTTCGCGGGCCTTGGCTTCGCGATCGGCCTTGCTGAGGAGGCCGTCGCGATTCACGTCAAGTTTCGCAAAGGCTTCATTGCTGCGAGCTTCAACCGCTTCGCGTGTCATCGGCTCGCGGTCGGGCCGCTCGGCGGGTTGGGCCATGGCGGCATCGGCAATCGAGAAGGTCATTGTGGTCAGCGCCACGGCCGAGAGGAAGATAATCGTTCGTTGCATTGTTCGTGCTCCAATATCCGGTCTCATAGACGAGAGCTGCGGAGCCCGGAAGGAGGGGGAGGGATACGAGGCCCCGCAGCTCAACGCACTGTTCATAAGACTGCTATGTCGCGCCATGATGCCTGGAAACAGGGAAATTGTCGCAATTTGTCGCAACCGGACCGTGGCGTTCAGCCAGTCGCAAGCTCTGCGACCGGCAATGGCCTCACTTAGTCCGCTGGCGTCTTGAACACGATCAGCTTGTTGCCCTCGGGATCGCGAAAATACGCGGCGTAGAAGGAATCGCCACGGGGACCCGGTGCGCCCTCGTCGCTTCCGCCATTGGCGAGGGCATATTCGTGGACTTGGTTCACCAGCTCTTCGCTCGGTGCATAGAGCCCGAACATATTGCCATTGCCGACCGTCGCCGGCTTTCCGTCGTAGGGCTTGATAATTCCGAGCATCGCGCCCTGGCCGGGCTTGCCCCACATGATGAACCGTTCGCCTTCATAGGCTCGCCCGGTTCCCAGGATGGCTGCAATTCCGTCATAGAACTTGCCGGTGCCTTCGAGATCGTTGCTGCCGATGGTGCAATAGCCGAGCATGGTTTCCATTCCTTGCGAATCGCTCGGAACATTACATGAACAAACGGTCCGCTACAAAAGCGCGCATTGCTCGTCGAGCCAGTCGCGCACCTCGCCTTCGAGCAGCGGCGAGAGCGCCTCCCACACCCGTGCGTGGTAGAAATTCCACCAGGCCTTGTCCTGCCTTCGCAGCATTTCGAAATCGATCAGGTCGCGATTGATCGGTGCCAGGGTCAATTGCTCGAACCCCAGCCAATCGCCTTCCGCACCCTGCACCTCGCGCTCTTCGACCAGCACCAGATTCTCGATCCGGATGCCGTACTCTCCGGCCTTGTAATAGCCGGGCTCGTTCGAAAGGATCATTCCGGGCAGCAATTCCTGTTCGCCGCCCGCCTGCCCGCCGCGCGGCTTGGCGATGCGCTGCGGGCCTTCATGCACCGCGAGATAGCTGCCGACCCCGTGGCCGGTTCCATGGGCATAATCGACTCCGCCGTTCCACAGGAACTGCCGCGCCAGCGTGTCGAGCTGGCTGCCGATCGTGCCGACCGGGAATTTCTGCCGCGCGAGCGCGATATGGCCGCGTAATACGCGGGTATAGCGGTCTTTCATTTCGCGGGTCGGTTCGCCGGGGCCGATCCACACCGTGCGGGTGATATCGGTCGTGCCGTCCGGATACTGCCCGCCCGAATCGACGAGGTAGATGCTGCCCGGCAGCAAGGTCCGGTTGGTCGCCTCGCTCACCCGGTAATGGACGATCGCGCCATTGGGTCCGGAGCCCGAAATCGTGTCGAAGCTGAGATCGCGCAGGTCGCCGGCCTCGCGGCGGAACTGGTGGAGCTGTTCGGCCGCGGCGATTTCGGTCAGGCCTCCTTTGGGGCCTTCCTTCGCCAGCCAATGCAGGAAGCGCGTGACCGCTGCCCCGTCGCGGATATGGGCGGCGCGCGTTCCGGCCCGCTCGACCTCGTTCTTGATCGCCTTGGGCAGGATGCAAGGGTCCTGCGCTTCGACAACCTTGGCCCGACCCCGCTCGAGGGCTGCGAAGATGCCGGCAACGCAATTTGCGGGATCGGCGGCAATGCGCTTGCCTTCGAACGATGCCAATGCCGGGACGAATTCGTCCTTGCCACGGATTTTCACAGCGTTGCCAAGATGCGCGGCAACTTCCGGGATCACCTTTTCCGGCGCGATGAACAGCTCCGCGGTCCCGTCTGCATGGACCAGGACATAAGCCAGCGTCACCGGGGTCCGTTCGATGTCCCGCCCCCTGACGTTGAGCAGCCAGGCGATTGAATCGAGCGCGGCAATGACCACCGCATCGAGCTGCTTGTCCTTCAGCCATTCGGCGATTGCGGCGCGCTTTTCCGCGCTTGACTTGCCGGCAAGGCTCTCCGGGTGGATCTCGGCCGGGGCAGCGGATGGCTTGGGCCGGTCGGGCCACACGGCATCGACGGGATTGTTCTCGACCGCGACAAGGCTTGCGCCCCGCCCTTCGAGCGCCTCGGATGCGGCTTTCACCCAGGGTTTCGAATGGAGCCAGGCATCGTAGCCGATCTTCGCGCCTTGCGGGGCGTTGGCTCCAAGCCATTTGGCGGGGCTGGTTTCCGGGACCGATTCATAATCCCAATGTTCGCCATTGACCTGGTCGCGCACCTGCAGCGTGTAGCGCCCGTCGGTGAAGATCACGGCCTTGTCGGCCAGCACCACCGCCGTCCCGGCCGAGCCGCGAAACCCCGTCAGCCATTCGAGCCGCTGGGCATAGGCGCCGACATATTCGCTCATGTGTTCGTCCGAAATCGGCACCACGAATCCGTCGAGCCCGCGTGCGGCAAGCTCCTTGCGCAGATCGGCAAGGCGGTTGTCGTGGATCGGGTCGGGCATGATTGCGGTCCCAGCTTGCGGTCGGCCTTCACCCAACATAGGGCAGCGCAATGCCCGATACCACACCTGTTGCGCCGCCCGTAGCGGCCAAGAAGCCATCGCTCGCGACCCATCACGGGATCACGATTTCGGACGATTACGCCTGGCTGCGCGATCCAGGTTATCCGAGTGTCACCGACAAGGACGTGATAGCCCATCTCGACGCCGAAAACGCCTGGTTCGAAGCGCGGATGGCGCCGCACCGGCCGCTGGTCGACGCACTGTTCAAGGAGATGCGCGGGCGGATCAAGGAAGCCGACAGGTCGGTGCCGCAAAAGGATGGCGACTGGCTCTATTGGGTCGAATTCGAGGAAGGCGCAGAATATCGCAAGCATTGGCGCAGGCCGATTGCCGGTGGAGAGGACCAGTTGATCCTCGACGAAGTCGCGCTGGCTAAGGACAAGGAATATTTCCGCCTCGGGGCCGCTTCGGTCAGCCAGGATGGCCGGCTCCTGGCGTTCTCGGTCGATGACAATGGTTCGGAGCGCTACACCGCGCGGATCAAGAACCTCGTTACCGGCGAACTTCTGCCGGACGAGATCCCGGGCACGCTCTCTACACTGGTCTGGGTCGCCGGCGATACCGGCCTGGTCTATTCGCTCGCCAACGAGCAATGGCGCACCGACAATGCGCGGCTGCACTGGCTCGGCAAACCGAACGAGGAGGACATCGAGCTCTATCACGAGGATGACGAAGGCTTCCGGGTCGGGTCTTCGCTCTCGGCCAACGAACAATGGGTAATCATCTCGTCCAGCGATCACGAGACGAGCGAGGTGCGGCTGGTTCCGGCAGCGGACCCGCTGGCCGAGCCGATCCTCGTCCGGCCACGCAAGAAGGGCGTCGAATACGATGTCGATGAGCGGGACGGCGTGCTCTACATCCACACCAACGACAGCCACGAGAACTTCCGGCTGGCGACCGCGCCTCTGACCGATCCCGGAAACTGGATTACGCTGATCGAGGGATCGGACAGCTTCTATCTCACCGGGTTCGAGCTGTTCCGCGACTTCTACGTCACGGAGGGGCGGCTGGCCGGGCTCGACCAGGTGCAGGTCCGCTTCTATGACGATTTCTTGCGGATCGAACCGATTGGATTTCCCGAGGCGAGCTACGTCGCCGGGCTTGCCAATAATCCCGAATGGGACGTGGAAAAGCTGCGACTGTCATACGAAAGCATGGTCTCGCCACGGACGGACTACGACTATCACCTCGCCGACAAGCGCCTCGAGGTGCTCAAGGTGCAGGAGATCCCGTCGGGCTATGACGCCTCGCTCTATGCGACCGAACGGCTCGAGATCGCGGTGCGCGACGGAACGGCGATCCCGGTGAGCCTGGTCTACCGCAAGGACCGCGCCTCACCCGGCCCGCTGCACCTTTATGGCTATGGCGCCTATGGCATAGCGATCGAGCCAGGCTTCTCGACCACACGGCTGTCGCTGGTCGATCGCGGTTTCGCCTATGCCATCGCGCACATCCGCGGCGGGGACGATCTGGGCCGCGCCTGGTACAAGGCAGGCAAGCTTGAGCGACGGACCAACACTTTCCACGATTTCGTCGATGTCGCCAAGGGCCTGGTCGAACGCGGCTACACCGAAGCCGGGAGGATCAGCATTTCGGGCGGCTCGGCGGGCGGCGAGCTGATCGGCGCGGTGCTCAATTCCGACCCCGAGCTGTGGGGCGCGGCGGTGGCGCATGTGCCGTTCGTCGATGTCCTCAACACCATGCTCGACTCGACCCTGCCGTTGACCCCCGGCGAGTGGCCCGAATGGGGTAATCCGATCGAGGACAAGGCGGCTTTCGAACTGATCCGCAGCTATTCCCCCTACGACCTGGTCTCGGCCCAAGCCTATCCGCCGCTGCTCGTGACGGCGGGGCTCAACGATCCGCGGGTGACCTATTGGGAGCCGGCCAAATGGGTCGCCAAGCTGCGCGAACTCAAGACCGACGATAACGAGCTGCTGCTGAAGACCAATATGGGCGCGGGCCATGGCGGCAAGTCGGGCCGGTTCCAGTCGCTGACCGAGACCGCAGAGGAGTATGCCTTTATCCTGTGGCAGATGGGGCTGGCCTCAAGCAGCGAAGTGGCAGGCCGAAAGTAAGCATGAGCAATTCCTTCACCCTCAGCTTCACCGCCGGGCCCGAACACATCGACGAGAACGGCCACGTCAACAATATGGTCTGGCTCGAATGGGTGCAGGAGATTGCCTATGCCCATTGGCACGCAGTTGCCCCGGCCGAGCAGGTCGAGCGATACGTCTGGTTCGTTACCCGCCACGAGATCGACTATCGCGGCAATATCGTCGCAGGCGATAGCGTGACCGCACACACCTTCATCCCCGACCCGCCGAGGGGCGCGCGCTTTGTGCGCTGTGTCGATTTCACCGGCGCCGACGGGAAGATGCTGGTCCAAGTGCGTTCGACCTGGGCGATGATCGACCGGGCAACCGGCCGGGCGCAGCGGATCACGCCGGAGATCTCGGGCCCGTTCCTGGCCGGGACCTAGGCGTGATCGACCTTGTTTGCATCAAGGCCGGGCGCTCCAGGCCCTTGTCTTGCCGCGATTGCCAGGTCGCCCGATGAATCCATCCGGCTCGAAATCGCTTTAGGCCGCCCTTCTCAGTTCGCGGGGATCAATCCCCGGCAAAGGTCCCCGATTTCTCGCCTGAAATCCGCCCAGCTTCGCCGCTGGTGACTTTGCGAAATTGCGGCAGGATCGAGCCGGCCTTCGGCTTTCATGCAGATGGCATGCCTGACCGCCTCGACAAGTTGCTCCAAATCGCCAGCATCGACCAGCGTGACCGCTCCATCGCCAAGGTCGAGATCGGGCATGCCGGTGTTGCGGCTGGCGATCACATGGCACCCCTGGCCGAGCGCTTCGAGATAGACGAGCCCGAACCCTTCGACCAGCGACGGCATCACGAATACATCGCTGTCGCGATAGAGCTGCACCAGCTCCGCATGGCTCCTTCGGTTCAGAAGACGGACGTCCAGCCCATTTTGCTGAGCCTGCTGGAGCAAACTTTCGATGCCCGGATCGATCAGGTAGGCGACGATCGTGAGGCGAGCTTTGCCAGGTGCAGCCTGTTGCCAAGCGAGGATCAGATGGTGAAGCCCCTTCCGCTGGATTCCCTGCCCGACGAACAGGAACTCGGTCCGGTCCGACGGATGTCGAGGCGGTGCGCCTGCCGGCGGCGGGTCGATGCCATAGGGTACAATCGACATCCGATCCTTCGGGCACCCGGCATACTCCAGCGACCTGGCCGTCATCGTGCTGGCGCAGATCACGTGGTCGGCTTCGCGCCAGCGGTTCGCGGCGGGCGATGTAGCGAACATTTGCGCTTCCCGTTCGAACGACCAGGCGATTTCAGGATGGCGTTCGAAATCGTTGCGCAGAATCTCGAGGCTGAGATCCGGAAGCGGATGGAATTCGAAGTCGATCGCCAACTTGCCGGGAAGAAGCACGGCCCGATCCGGCAGGTAGGACGAATAGGCGAGGAGGTGGGTTCCCCGCTTGCGGACCTGCCTCGCTGCGGCCCGCGAAATCAAACCGTCCGTCAGTGAATAGATCTTGTCCATCGGCAGGCGAAGCGCCTGACCCAGCGCCAGCAAGCCGAAGCTGGCCGGAACGTTCTTCACCGGCACCCCGGCGAGTTCCGCTCGATGGCGCCGGCGAAGGAGGTCGGGCACCCAAGCGGCAGGGGCACCTGGCAAATAGAGATCCGTGACAAGGCATTCGAGCAATTCCGCCTCATGCAGGGCGAGCGGCAATTGGTAGCCGTCGCGGCGGCCCGCCATGGCCATCACGAAGCCGCCCGCACCGGCCGGCTGCACGCCCTCCTGGCGACCCTCCCCATTGTCGTTCATGGCAAGACCTTCGACCAATTGCTGCGCTTCGCCAAGCGTCTTCGGAGATTTTTCATTTTCCTACAGCGCAATTGCTGTATAACCGATTTGGTTCTTCCTGAATGTGAGGTTGAACCAATGCCAGACATACCGATTCGCCTGCCTGCCAATTATGCACCCGTCATGGCGGTCGGCTTCGCCGACCAGGGCGGGAATTTCACGCTCGCCGCAGAAGGCGCCCCGCTCCCGGTCATCCTGGCCAATGACTTGCCCGGCGGCGTTGCGCCCCCGCCCCTGGCGGGGACAACCGCGGTCGAC
>NZ_DBNHSF010000076.1:0-9915 GCF_057143545.1 Candidatus Andeanibacterium sp. | reverse complement strand
GGTGATCGAACGGGTATCCTGCACCTAGTGAGCGATTGGGTCCATCACCACCGGCACGGCGCGGTCGGGCATCTTTCGCTCAACCGGCCTAAGGCCCTGCACGCGCTCAACCTCGAAATGGTCGAGGAAATGACGCGTGTGCTGCTCGAATGGCGCGACGATCTGGATGTCGAGCTGGTCATCCTTGACCATGCCGAGGGCCGCGGCTTCTGCGCCGGGGGCGATGTCGCGGAGGTGCGCCGTTCGGTGCTCGAGGATGGCGGCGCGGCGGGCCGCGCCTTCTTCCACGCCGAATACCGGCTCAACCATTTGCTGTTCACCTATCCCAAGCCGGTCGCCTGCTTCATGGACGGGGTCACCATGGGCGGCGGGGTCGGGATTGCCCTGCCCTGCCGCTATCGCGTGGCGACCGGGGATACGCTTTTCGCGATGCCCGAGGCCGCGATCGGGCTGTTCCCCGATGTCGGGGCGGGCTGGTATCTCGCGCGGCTGCCCGGACGGCTGGGGCCGTTCCTCGCGCTGACCGGCGCGCGGCTCGACGGTGCCGAGTGCCTCTGGGCGGGCCTCGCAACGCATTATTTGCCGCGCGGGATGCTGGCGGAAGCAAAGGCGCAGATTATTGCCGATCCGGCTTCAATCGAGACTATATTGGACAATATGTCCGAAATATCACCGGTTCCCCGCCTCGCGACGAACGCAGACCGGATCAATCACCTGTTTGCCTCCGATCAGTTTGAGGACATTCTGTCCTCCCTCGCGTCCGATGCGTCCGACTGGGCCCTGAAGGAACTCAGGACACTGCAAACGAAGAGCCCGCTGACCTGCAAAGTCGCCTTGCGGCAGATCGCCGAGGCGCATTCGATCACGGATTTCGCCGAGGAAATGCGGATCGAATACCGCCTCGCCAGCCGGATGATCATGGAACCCGATTTCGCCGAAGGCGTACGCGCGGTGCTGGTCGACAAGGACAACGCGCCGCACTGGAATCCCGCGATGCCTGAGGGCATAAGCGAAGCGAAGCTGGACGCGCTGTTCGCGCCCTTGCCGCCTGACCAGGAATGGACCCCGCTATGACTTTCCAGACCATCCTTGTCGAACAGCGCGATGCGGTGACGCTGGTCACGCTCAACCGGCCCGATGCGCTCAACGCGCTCAACAGCCAGGTGCTGGCGGACCTGATCGCCGCCTTCGCCGCCTACGAGGCGGACGACAGCCAGCGCTGCCTGGTGCTGACTGGAAGCGAGAAGGCCTTCGCCGCCGGGGCCGATATCAAGGAGATGGCCGACAAGGGCTTTGCCGACATGTATGCGGGCGACCTGTTTGCCGGCTACGACCTGATCACCGCCACCCGCAAGCCGTGGATCGCCGCGGTATCGGGCTATGCGCTGGGCGGCGGGTGCGAACTGGCGATGATGGCCGATTTCATCATCGCGGCCGACAGTGCGAAATTCGGCCAGCCCGAGATCACGCTCGGCATCACCCCGGGGATGGGCGGATCGCAGCGCCTTACCCGGGCGATCGGCAAGGCCAAGGCGATGGAAATGTGCCTCACCGGGCGGATGATGGATGCGGCGGAAGCCGAACACGCCGGCCTTGTCGCCAAGGCGGTGCCCACTGCTGACCTGCTCGACACGGCACTCACCACCGCCAGCAAGATTGCGGCCATGCCGCCGCTGGCGGCGATCGCATGCAAGGAAATGGTCAATGCCGCATTGGAGACCAGTCTCGCTCAAGGAATCCTGTTCGAGCGGCGGCTGTTCACCGGGCTGTTTGGCACCGAAGACCAGAAGGAAGGCATGGCCGCCTTCGCCGAGAAGCGGCCGGGAAAATTTACCGGCCGGTAATACCTTCGCCCAGCTTCCCACAGGCAAAGAAATTCTGCCCCGTCAGACCCTTGCCCCGGGCAGGCTTAAGAGGCAGATGCGCGGTCTATTATGCAGAAGCTGACCCATCTCGACCGGCTCGAGGCCGAAAGCATCCACATCATGCGCGAGGTCGTGGCCGAGACGCAGAAGCCGGTGATGCTCTATTCGGTCGGCAAGGACAGCGCCGTCATGCTGCACCTGGCGCGGAAGGCCTTCTTCCCCTCGCCGCCGCCCTTCCCGCTGCTCCATGTCGATACGACCTGGAAGTTTAAGGACATGTATGCCCTGCGCGACAAGGCGGCCAGGGATGCCGGGATGGAACTGCTAGTCTACCAGAATCCCGAAGCGGAAGAGCGCGGGATCAACCCGTTCGACCATGGCCCGCTCCACACCGACATGTGGAAGACCGAGGGGTTGAAGAAGGCGCTCGACCTGTATGGTTTCGATGCGGCCTTCGGCGGCGCGCGGCGCGACGAGGAAAAGAGCCGCGCAAAGGAACGGATCTTCTCGTTCCGCACGGCCAGCCATGGCTGGGATCCCAAGAACCAGCGCCCCGAATTGTGGAACCTCTACAATGCCCGCAAGGCCAAGGGCGAAAGTATCCGGGTGTTCCCGCTCTCGAACTGGACCGAGCTTGATATCTGGCAATATATCATGAAGGAGGGGATCGAGATCGTCCCGCTTTACATGGCCGCCGAACGCCCGACCTACGAGATGGACGGCCAGCTGTTCATGGCCGACGATCCCGAGCGGCTCGAACGGGTCCTGGGCAAGGCCCCCGCAACGACGATGCGCTCGATCCGCTTCCGCACTTTGGGCTGTTTTCCGCTGACCGGCGCGGTCGAAAGCAAGGCCGCGACCCTGCCCGAAGTGGTCCAGGAAATGCTCCTCACCACCACCAGCGAACGCCAGGGCCGGGTGATCGACAAGGATTCCGGCGACGCGTCGATGGAGAAGAAGAAGCAGGAGGGGTATTTTTGACGCGTCACGGAACAGCGAAGCTTTCCGAAGCGTCAACCCCCGCGCAGGCGGGGGCTGATGGCTCTTGTGCAGTGAAAGCGGGATTCCCGCTTTCGCGGGAATGACGAATTATGGATGAGTTGTCCTACCAGACCGACGCCCTCATCGCCGAGGATATCGAGGCCTATCTCGACTTGCACCAGAACAAGGGGCTGCTGCGCTTCATCACCTGCGGCAGTGTCGACGACGGCAAATCGACCCTGATCGGGCGGCTGCTCTACGATTCGAAGATGATCTTCGAAGACCAGCTGGCCGCGCTCGAAGCCGACAGCAAGCGGGTCGGCACCAGGGGCGAAGAGATCGATTTCGCGCTGCTGGTCGACGGACTCGCGGCCGAGCGCGAACAGGGCATCACGATCGACGTCGCCTATCGCTTTTTCTCGACCGAGAAGCGCAAATTCATCGTCGCCGACACGCCAGGGCACGAACAATATACCCGCAACATGGTCACCGGGGCCTCGACCGCCGACCTCGCGGTGATCCTGATCGATGCGCGCAAGGGCGTGCTGCCGCAGACCCGCCGCCATTCCTATATCGCGCATCTCCTTGGCATCCGGCACATCGTGCTGGCGGTGAACAAGATGGACCTCGTCGATTACGACCGCGAGCAGTTCGAAAACATCGTCGATGATTACAAGGAATTTGCCCAGGGTATCGGGATCGAGACCTTCACCCCGATCCCGATCTCGGGAATCGCGGGCGACAACATCACCGATGCGCCGTCGGCCAACACGCCGTGGTACAAAGGCCCGAGCCTGATCCACCATCTCGAAACGGTCGAGATTGCCAACACCGCCGCCCAGGCGCGCAGCTTCCGGATGCCGGTGCAGTGGGTCAACCGGCCCAATCTCGACTTCCGCGGCTTTGCCGGACTGATCGCATCGGGCGAGATTGCACCGGGCATGAAGGTGCGGATCGTCCCTTCGGGCAAGACCAGCACGATCCGGACGATCGTGACGCAGGACGGCGATCTCGAGCGCGCGGTGGCCGGGCAATCGGTCACGCTGACGCTGGAGGACGAGGTCGATTGCAGCCGCGGCGACGTGATCGCGATCGCCGACGATCCTCCCCAGACCGCCGACCAGTTCGAAGCCTCGATCGTGTGGATGAGCGACGAGAAGCTGATCCCGGGCCGGGGCTATTGGCTCAAGCTTGCGACCCAGACCGTCACCGCCACGGTCGCCGAGCCGAAATTCGAGATCAACGTCAATACGATGGAGCACCTTGCGGCCAAGACGCTCGAACTCAACTCGATCGGGATTTGCGAGGTCACCACCGACCGCGACATCACCTTCGAGCGCTACGAGGATTCGCGCCAGCTGGGCGGGTTCATCCTGATCGACAAGCTCACCAACGCCACGGTCGCGGCTGGAATGATCAATTTCAGCCTGCGCCGGGCGCAGAACGTCCACTGGCAGGCGCTCGAAATCAGCCGCGAGGAACATGCCAAACTCAAGAACCAGAGGCCGGCGGTACTGTGGTTCACCGGGCTGTCCGGCTCGGGCAAGTCGACCATCGCCAATATCGTCGAGAAGAAGCTCCACCGGATGAACCGGCACACCTTCCTGCTCGACGGCGACAATGTCCGCCATGGATTGAACAAGGATCTGGGCTTCACCGAGGCCGACCGGATCGAGAATATCCGCCGGGTGGGCGAGGTTGCCAAGCTGATGGCGGATGCCGGGCTGATCGTGATCACCGCCTTCATCTCGCCCTTCCGCGCCGAGCGGCAGATGGTGCGCGACATGCTGCCCGACGGCGAATTCATCGAGGTCCATATCGATACCCCGCTCGAAGTGGCCGAAGCGCGCGACGTGAAGGGCCTCTACAAGAAGGCGCGGGCAGGCGAGCTCAAGAATTTCACCGGGATCGACAGCCCTTATGAAGAGCCGGAGAAGCCGGAAATCCGCATCGACACCACCGCAGTCGATGCCGAAGAGGCGGCCGACCTGATCATCAAGCAGCTGATCCCGTGAGCGATTGGAGCGACGCTGAGCTTGCAGCCCGGCTCGCACAGGCGGCGGGGCGAATCCTCCTCGAAGTCCGCGCTTCGGGCATGTTCGAAGGAAAAGCGCTGGGCACTGCCGGCGACGAGGTTTCGAACAGGTTCCTGGTCGAGGCTCTCAAGGCCCACCGCCCCGATGACGGATTGCTGTCCGAGGAAAGCCGCGACACGCTTAGCCGGCTCGACGAGAAGCGCGTGTGGATCATCGATCCGGTCGACGGGACCCGCGAATATGGCGAGGAGCGCAGCGATTGGGCGGTCCATGTCGGGCTGGCGGTGGGCGGCGTTGCCGAAATTGGCGCGGTTGCCCTGCCGGGGCTCGACAGCGGGGTGGTGTTCAGGTCAGACCAGCCGGTGGAACTCGACAGCCATCTCGGCCCGCCCCGGCTCGTGGTCAGCCGCACCCGCCCCGCCGCGGAGGCGGTCGCGGTCGCGGACAGGCTCGGCGGAGAACTTGTCCCGATGGGTTCGGCCGGAGCCAAGGCGATGGCGGTGATCCGCGGGGAAGCCGACATCTACCTTCATTCGGGCGGCCAGTATGAATGGGACAGCTGCGCCCCGGTCGCGGTCGCGCGTGCGCATGGCCTCCATTGCTCGCGGATCGACGGCGGTCCGCTGGTCTACAACCAGCGCGACACCTATCTTCCCGACCTCCTGATCTGCCGCGAGGAATGGGCCGATCCGGTGCTCAAGGCGGTAGCGGAACTCGCCTGAATTGCGATAAGTCAGTGTTCAAGAGCCCCTCGCCCTCTTAGTAAAGAACAAGAACATCCAGGAGAGCCTCCTTGGCCAAGAACAACACGATCACATTCTACGACCTCGCCCTGTCGACCGGCGCGACCATCAGCCCGTTCGTCTGGGCGACCAAATATGCCCTCAAGCACAAGGGCTTCGACCTCGATGTGGTGCCCGGCGGCTTCACCAGGATCATGGAGCGTACCGGCGGCAAGACCGAGCGCCTGCCGGCGATCGTCGACGACGGCAAATGGGTGCTCGATAGCTGGGGGATCGTCGAATATCTCGACGCCGAATACCCGGCGCGCCCGATGCTGATCCCGCATGAGAGCGTGGCATCGGTCACTCGCGCGCTCGATGCCTGGTTCTGGGGCGCGGCCACCGGTCCGTGGATGCGCTGCTTCTGCGTCAATTACCGCGACCTCGCCAACCCTGAGGACCACGAATACATCACCCATTCGCGCGAGAAGATGCTCGGCATGACGCTGGAGGAGATGCAGGCCGGCTGGGAAGATCGGCTGGCGGGGATCTCCGCCGCGCTCGAACCGCTCCGGATCGCCTTGCGCGAGACCAAATATCTCGGCGGGCACACGCCAAACTACGCCGATTACCGAATCCTCGGCTCGATCCTGTTCACCGCCTCGGTGTGCAAGACCTCGCCCGTCCTCGCCGATGACGACCCGTTGCGCCCGTGGATCGACAGCCTGCTCGACATGTATGACGGCTTGGGCCGCCATCCCGGCCTGTTCCCCCTGTTCGGGCTCAAGCAGCGCGAAGGCGATCCGGCGCTGTTCATGCCGCAGGGCCAGGGCGGAATCCATAAGCGCAACACCGGCCCGGCCTCGACCCAGGCCGAGACGCAGCGGATCACCGAGGGCATGAAGCAGGGCTAACCCGCTTGCCACCAATTGGACGGGAGCGTAGCGCTCCTGTCATGACAAAAACGCCCCAGCAACCGATAACGGAATGGTCGTCCGAAGGACTCGAACGCGAAGTCGCGGTCGAGAACTGGCGCAACTATTTCGCCGAACGCCAGGGCACCCCGGTCGAGGTCACGGTCCATGAACCGGGCAGTTTCACGGCGCGCCTGCTCAACCGGGGTGTCGGCCAGGTTAGGTTGATCAGGTTGCAGGCCCCGGCCCAGCGGGTCGTCCATCTCGCACCGCCGGTGGGACCGCGCAGTTCGGATCACCTGATCCATCTTATCCATGCATTGCGCGGAACGATCGACGTAGCGCTGGGTGATGCAACCGTGAAAGTGCGGCCGGGCGAAGCCATCCTGATCGACAATTCGCGGCATTATGTGCTCGACATGAAGACCCCGCATGAGGCGATCGACCTGATCATGCCGCTTCACTGGATCGAGCGCCACCTGCCTTCGATCGGGAGCAGGATCGGCAAGCCGATAAGCATGCGCAAGGGTTGGGCGCCGCCGCTTGCAAGCCTGATGGAAACCATCACCGTGGAACAGGGCGACTACCCGGTGCCAAGGCCGCTCATCGCCGAACAATTGGGCGCTTTGCTGACGCTGGCCATCGGGCTCGAAGAGGAGCCGGCAATCCAGCACACTGCCCGGCTGGTTCAACAGGTCATGGCGAGGATCGAAAGAGAATATGGTGATCCGGAACTGAGTCCCGATCGCGTCGCGCGAGAGCTCAACATCTCGAAACGCTATCTCCAGAGCCTGTTGGCCAATGCCGGCACCAGCTTCGTGCGCGAACTGACGGCGGTCAGGCTCGACCGGGCAAGCGAGATGCTGACTGAATCCGCGACCCGATCGCTGTCGGTTGGCGAGATCGCGTTTCGCTGCGGCTTTCTCGATCCCGGCTATTTCACCCGGCAGTTCCGCAAGCGCTTCGATGCCACCCCGCGAGCATGGCGCGGGATGAGTTAGGCCGGTTGCCGGGCAGGAGGGTTCCGGGCGGTATTCCAGCCCATGTCGGACAATCGCGCTTGCGCATTTGTCCCATTCGCCGTGCGTCCAAATCCTTCAGGATTTCTTGATCCAGGGAGATACTTAGCATGCGAAAGATGCCAATGGGCCTTTCGGGATCGTGATTAGGCCACCGGCTGCCAGGCTCAAAACGCGTTGGCGAGCATGGCGGGCGGTGGCCTGATTGTCTTCGGCTTGAAAATGACTCGCCGCGCCCGCACAGAAGCTGCCATAAGAAGCATGCCAAGAATTGTACCAGGTGAGAGACATGTCCGAAGAGAAGAAGGGGTTCCCCCTCCCCAGTTCGCTCAAGGTGGTGCCGGGAACGGAAGCCGCCCAGAGCGCATATCCCTACTACACCCAGTTCGTGCCCGAGGATGACCAGAAATTCTGGTTCTACAACTCGATGCATTTCCCCGAGCCGATGCATCATTTCGACATGATCACGGCCGAAGCCGCCTATGTCGCGCTGGGCGCCTTCAACACCCGCGTTCACGTCCTCCCCACCGCCAAGGGGATCGACCACCGGATCATCAACGGGCGCGTCTATATCGGCGGCGTCGCGGTGACCGATCCGGCCGAGATCGAGGAGCGCATTGGGGAATTCCAGCAGCGCGCCTTCTATTATTACGAGCACTGGGAGCGGCTTTACGACCAGTGGAAGGACAAGATGAAGGCGCTGATCGCCGATGCGCAGGCACTGCCCAGGCCCGAACTGCCCGATTACGAACCGCTCGAGACCGTGCACTCGGGCAAGGGCGTGGCCTCCAACCACAACCTGCTCGACATCTACCAGAAGCAGGTCGAGGGCTACCACCGGATGTGGCACCACCATTTCGAGTTCCTGCTGCTCGGCTATGGCGCCTACATGACCTTCTTCGATTTCTGCAAGAAGGCCTTCCCCGAGATCAGCGACCAGGCGATCAGCCGGATGGTCGCGGGGATGGAAGCGGAGATCTTCCGCCCGGACGAAGAGGTCAAGCGGCTTGCCCGCCGGGCGATCGAGCTCGATGTCGACCGGCACTTTACCGACGGGATGGATATCGACCAGGTGCTGGCCGATCTCGACGCACTGGGCAATTCCGGCAAGGCCTGGCTCGACGAGCTCGAGACCAGCCGCAACCCGTGGTTCAATGTCAGCTCGGGCGACGGTTTCTATCACTATCACCGCAGCTGGAACGACGACCTCTCGCTGCCGTTCGCGGCGCTCCCCGGCTATATCGAGAAGATCAAGGCGGGCACCAATATCGAACGCCCGACCGAACAATTGATCGCTGAGCGCGAACAGCTGGTAGCGGATTATCGCGAACTGCTCGACACCGAAGAAGACAGGGCGACCTATGACCAGCTGATCGGCCTCGCCCATCGCGTGTTCCCCTATGTCGAGGGGCACAAATTTTACTGCGAGCACTGGTATACCAATTTGTTCTTCAACAAGATCCGCGAATTCGGTTCATTGCTGGCCGGGAGAGGCTTCTTCGGCCCCGACGGCCGCGAGGACGACGTGTTCCACCTCACGCAATACGAGCTTGAAAGCGCGATCATCGACCTGATGCTCGGCTGGGGGATCGGCGCTGAGCCGCGCGGTCCCAGGCACTGGCCGGCGATCGTTGCCGAACGCAAGGCGGCGATTGCCGAATGGACCAAGCATTCGACGCCTCCTGCGCTCGGGGCGGTGCCCGATCATATCGACGACCCGGCGATCGTGATGCTGTGGGGTATTACCCGCGAAAACCTCGACACCTGGCTGGCAGCCGACGACGAGGAAGATTCCAACGAACTCAAGGGCTTCGCGGCCTGCCATGGAGTTGTCGAGGGAACGGCGCGGGTGGTCAAGTCGGTCGAGGAAATCGGCCGCCTGCAGCAGGGCGACATCCTCGTCTGCCAGGTCACCAACCCGACCTGGGCGCCGATCTTCCAGAAGATAAGCGCGGCGGTGTCCGATATCGGCGGGTCGATGAGCCATATGGCGATCGTCGCGCGCGAATACGGCCTCCCGGCCGTGGTCGGGACCGGAAAGGCGACCCAGAGGATCAAGGACGGCCAGCGCATCCGCGTCGATGGCGGCCGCGGGATCGTGACCATCCTTGAGGAAGAGCCGGTCCTCGAGGAAGCGTGATGGTGCGAGCGGCGTTCAATCGGTCCTCCCCCATGGGGGGAGGTGGCAGCCGCGCAGCGGCTGACGGAGGGGTTTCGCCGTATCGTGAGGGGGACACCCCTCCGTCGAGCGCCTGCGGCGCTTGCCACCTCCCCTCCCAGGGGAGGATCGGGTGAGCACTGCTTCCATCGCCTGGTTCGGCGAGGTCGGGATCGCCGACCGTCCGACCGTTGGCGGCAAGGGCGGCAGCCTTGGCGAA